>JBCDLV010000022.1:0-19831 GCA_038744895.1 Bacteroidota bacterium
CTGTCCACTGGGAAGCCGGCACCACCGCCACAGCCCGCTCCGGCCCCGCCGCCGATGCCGGAGGACGCGGATCCCACCGTCAAGGCCGGGCGGACGCTCGACCTCTCGAAGACGGAAGGTGGACGGAGCCGAAAGCGAGCCGTCGATGCCTTTGGAAGCGGCATCGCCGTGCGCGAGACGCTCGACCTGTCCACCAAGACTGTCGAGGCGCCCGAGGAGTCCAAGGCGCCAGCGGAGGCAAACACCCAGCTCCCCCGGGAGGCTGGCGGGCGGAGACCCTCGAAGGGCAGCCACCGTCCCAAAGGCGGTGGGAAGCGCGAGCGCGGCAAGGCACCTGCGGCCTCGTCCGAGTCCCTCGGCGACCTGCTCTCTCCGGAGGTACTCGCCAAGCTGCGCGGCGGCTGACCCGCTGGCGCCGACCGACCCCGCTGGCGCCTAGCCGAGTCGCCTACGGCTTCTCGCGGCGCCAGAAGGCCCGCACCTTCTCCTCGATCGGACCGAAGCCGTCGAGCGAGATGCCTCGGCGCAGCGCCTCGCGGATGAGGAGCGCACGCAGTGTCTGGTCGGCGGCGGGGAGCGGGTACAAGGACCGCTGCATCTCCCCCACGACCGGCCGCAGCAGCGCCCCGACGACCCCGAGTCGTAGTGCGACGAACGCGCCCATCCCGGCCCAGACGGCGGCCGTGTCGCCAGCGGAGGCGAACGCGCTCAGCGCGCCGATGTAAGCGAGTCCCTGGACGGCCGGGTTCTCCAGGACCGGCATCGCCCGGGACAGACCGGTGGCGACCGCTCCTGGCGCGGCCGCGCTCCACAGCGCGTAGGTCAGAAACGCGACCCCAGCCGCTGCCCACCACGGCAGGACCACGAGCAAGAGCAGCATCACCCACGCGGCGAGAGTCTGCGGAGACCGGAGCCAGGCGCCCGAGCGCCGGAGCAGAGACTCCAAGCCCACGGCGTCCACGACCGGGCCCGCGTAGTTGCGGAGGAGAGTCTCTGTGGTCTGGTAGTGCACACCGTCCCCTGAGAGGATACCCGCTGGCGTGTCGACGTATGCGGGAGCGTCGGAGGCGGGGCGCGTCCAGGGCCAGCGCATCTACTCGGCGGGGATGGACCGACGGGACCCCTCGCCGGCCACGTCGAGCGTGTCTCCGGGAGCCAGGACGAAGCGGAACCGGACGTCGTCGAGGTCGACGCCAGCGGCCTCCAGCGGAGCCGAGAGCACGCGCCGCAGTGCGCGCGCCGAGTTGATGCGCGGCTGGTCCGACTGGCGGAGGTGCGCCTCGGCCTGTTCGCGGAGGGCAGGACGCACGCGGCGAAGCGTTTGCTCGACCGTGCGCTCGGTCTGGCTGGGGGTCAGACGGGCCTGCCCGCTCAGGTCGATGTCGATCTCGGCGTCCTCCAGCTCCGGCTCGACGGAGAACACGGACAGCCTCGGCAGAATGACCTCGACGATCCCGTCGTCCTGAAACCGGATGTCGTCCGCCTCGAAGTCGTCGAGGGAGAAGCCGTAGGTCATCGTCGCGGGCACGCGGACCGACACCTCGCTGCGGCCGGTCTCGATGTTGAGGAGGCGCAGCCGCCAGCGGCGCGCCGTCGAGTTCGAGAGCGTGGAGGCAAGCCGCCCGGTGACCACGAATCCTTCGACGGCCTCGGTCTCGATTCGGACCTGGATGGACGACCGAATCTCCTCCTCGGACAGCCCTCCGTCGATGCCCACGAACCAAACGCCAGCCACGAGAGCGCCGGCGATGATCCCGGCCATCACCAAGGCCGTCCATCGGATGACGCGGGGAACGCGGGAGGGCTCGGACATGGGGCGGGCTACGTCCTGGACGGGTACGCGGATTCGACTACCGGCTCAGCCCGCCAGCAGGACCAGCGCGACCGACGCCAGGCCCAGGCCGGCCACGTTCGCCCGCGACAGTCGCTCTCGCCACACCAGGCGGCCGATGAGAGCCGCACCGAGGACGATGGCGACGCTGTTGGCCGGAAAGGCGACGGTGCCGTCGATCTCATCGAGCGCCCGCAGCAGAAACTCAGCCGACCCGTAGTTGACGATGCCGAGCCCGATGCCCCACATCCAGGCCTGCGCGCTGGGCCACCGCCCCGTTCGAGCACCGGTCCACGCGACGACGCTGGCGCCCACGAGAAACGCCACGCCAAACACGAACAGCAGAAACGTCGCGATGGGCACGCCCTCGCCCGCGAACGACTCCTGAAACGCCTTCATGTTGATGTCCACAAGCCCGCCGGACGCGAACAGGAGCGCCAGCAGGATCACGACGCTCGTGCCGCTGGCGCCCTCCGCTGGCGACGCGTCGCCCGGCTGGAGGTCGGGCGGGCCCAGCTTGCCGGGTGGCTCCGCAGCGGGCCGGGCCACGAGGAAGAACGCGGCTCCGGCGAGCCCGAGGCCCAGTCCCTGCCACGGCGTCGGCGTCTCGCCCCAGATCAGCCACGAGGCGATGAACGGCACCACCACCGACAGGCGCATGACGCCGGCGGCCAGGCCCATGCCCGCCTCGCGGATCGCGAGCGAGAACAGCCAAAACCCACCGATGAACAGAACGCCTTGCCACACGCCCAAGCCGACGAGGCCTGGTGTGATTCCCGCTGGCGGCTCCACGCCTTGGATCCCGACCGCCAGCAGGGCGGCGGCCAGGTAGTTCACCGTGAGCAGTGCCGTGCGGTCGAGGTCGCGCCGCTCGGCCACCTTGAAGACGACCGCGATCGCGAGGCTGCATGAGACGGCGAGGGCGAGGAACAGCATGAGGCACCGGCGACCAGAGGGCCGGGGAGTCTAGCTGCCCGAGCCGACGGCGTCGGTGGAGCGCCGCTGAATGAAGTAGCCCACGCGCTCCGGCTGTGCCCGAACGTCGCGGATGTCGAGGCCCTCCGGGCGTTTGATCGACACCGGCACCTCGCCGTCGGTCGTGTCGCGGCGAATGTCGAAGTAGTCGACGACGGCGCGGACGTCGCGGCTTTCGAGCGCCCGCGTGTAGGTGTCGCCCGCCAGAGGGGCGCGGAACACGACGTTGACGCGCTCCGGGTCGAAGCGCACACCGGCCACGTCGGGGGGCAGGTTCTCGACCTCGATGGGCAGTGAGCGCTCTCCCTCTGTGAACTCGCCGATCTCGATCAGCACCCTGGTGGACTGCACCGCTGGCGACAGGAGACCGTTGAAGGTGTCCGCCAGGGCGACCGTCTCTGTCATCGAGTCCTCCAGATTGTCGACCACCATCAGCTCTGTGGGCCAATCATCGAGGACACCGAGGAGCGCCTGAGCACCCGTGACTTCGACGGTGTCGGGGAGAAGCTGCGGAGGGCGCAGCAGATCGAACGGCGCCATCGTCTGGATGTCCTGCCGAAGCCGGATCGGGAGGCGCCGCCGGGTCTGGGTATCGAGTGCCAGCTCGATCGTCTGCGGCTGGATCGACTGGACCCGGATCCCAGACGGGAGTCCGGATTCCTGAAGTGCCGTGGCGACATCGATCGTCGGACCGTCTGCGAACAGACGGATGGTCGGCGGGCGTCGGGTCAGCGTGAGGAGGTCCCAGCCTTCACCCGCCAGGGTGACGGTCGCCGTCGAGGGAGCCGGCTCCCGGAGCGCCTGCCCCGCTGGCGTCCGAGCAACCTCGATGGGCAGCTGCATCGTGGGCGTGTAGGTCTCACGCATCGAGAAGCTGAACCACATCACGGCCGCTACGACCACTGAGAGGACCATCGCCAGGCCCCGCCGTGACGGCTGGGAGTCCTCGAGCTCAGGGTCCGTGTCAGGCAGAAGCGAGCGGAGCCGATCGCGGACGGCGATCCGGCCCCAGCGCGTCGAGCCCGACCGGCTCACGAGCCTCGGCCGTCGTCGGCGCGGAGGAAGGCGACCAGATCGTCCTTGGAGGCGCGAGAGATGGCGCGCCCGCTGAACGTCTCGTGGTCTCGCTCGCGAGCGAGCGTCCGGAGGTCGCGGACGGTCATCGATGCGTACTCATCTCCCGGCTGGCGCGCGTCGCCAGCGGGGTCTAAGGCTGAGCTGTCCGGTCCGATACCCACGAGACGGCGCCAGACATCGTCGGCCGGGCGCGGGATCACGTGCCGAGCTACCACCTTGCCGACGCGGTCTGCGGCAGCGGCCCCCGCATCGACGGCAGCACGCACGGCAGCCGTTTCGCCGACGACTAGGTGGGTCACCAGGCCGGGATTTGTCCGCTGCTGGCGAACGAGGGAGACCTCGGCCGTCTTCAGCATAGCGTCGGCCGCTTCGACGGCGGCGACCAGCCCGAGCGTTTCCAGGAGCCCGAGCGCCGAGCCAGCAGGGGGCGCGGCAGGCATCGGCTACGCGCCCGGGAGGATCGCTTCGACCTCGGAGTGGGGACGCGGGATCACGTGGACCGACACGAGCTCGCCGACTCGCTCGGCAGCGGCAGCTCCAGCGTCGGTCGCGGCCTTGACGGCACCGACATCGCCGCGGACCATCACGGTGACGTAGCCGCCGCCGATTTGCTCCTTGCCGATCAAGTTCACGCGAGCAGCCTTCACCATCGCGTCGGCCGCCTCGACGGCGCCGACGAGGCCTCGCGTCTCGACCATTCCGAGGGCGGCGCCGATGTCTCCGTTGGGCATTGTCTACTGGGGGTCAGGGGGAACGGACGCGGAGGTCGCGCCGGGGGTCCAATCTAGCCTTTGGTTGGCGGCGGTTCAACGCGCTCGACGTCCTCTCCATCGGCGCGACCACCGGTGCTCCCGTCGTGCTCCCGCCGCAACATCCCGAGAGCGCGCTGCCAATCGTCCCGGTCGTAGATGCCGAGGAGCCAGAGAGCCGGCAGGTACGCCAGGGCCACGCCGATCCGAGCAGCCAAGCGGGACGCGGTCTGCCACTCGCCCGTTGGCAGCGCCACCAGCCACAGGGCTGCCGTCAGCCCCGTGACCAGCCCCAGGGCGCGCCAGGGGTAGGCCACCGGTGTCGACCGCTGTGCGAGATGGGCCGTGAGCACCGCCAGCAGGGCGTAGGCTAGAAGCGTAGAGCTAGCGGCACCGGCGATCCCAAGCGTCGGGATCAGAGCCACGTTGAGCACCAGGTTCGCGACAGCCGCCAATCCCACCCCGAGCGCAACGGCGCGCGTCTTCCCCTCTGCGTACAGCACGTTGACGACGACGTAATAGAGACCCTGGAAGGCGAAGCCACCCGCGATCAGGATTACGAGCCCGCCGACATCCCAGAACACGTCCTGGTCGGTCAACAAACGCGACACGTCCCCCGTGAACAGGCCTAGCCCCAAGGTCATCCATCCGCCGAGCACAGCGATATGCCGGAACGCCTGGCGGTGGAGCTCCGGCGTTCCGGACGCGTCCAGGGACTTCAGACCGAGGACTGTAAACGAGAGGGCGAAGCTGTGGACCAGCAGCGAGTTCAGCACGCCTCCGAAGCGCGCGGCCCACTCGTAGACGGCGTTCTGCTCCGCCCCGAGGAAGTGGAGGATGAGGAATCGGTCGCCGAAGTTGAGAAACCGCGCGGCGAAGCCCGACAGGATGAGAGGAGCCCCGAACACGAGCAACGGCCGGACAAGGCCCCAGCGCACCCGTCGGGGGACGCGCGCCAGCAGCAGTGGGGTCGCCAGCGAGGCGATGATCGCGGCTGAGAGCGCGTACCCGCGCATCACGCCAACGAGACCCTGCCCGTCCAGGAGGAACGCCACGACACACGCCACCATCACCAGCGCCTCCGCGGAGCTCAGGAGGACGAACGCGCCGGGTCTCTCCCGCTGGCGCAGGACGCTGTACGACACGTCGGAGATCGTCCGAAAGCCCACGTAGACGGCCAGCCAGCGGACCGCCTCCGCTTGCTGTGCTGGCGCCAGCAGGGTCTGCGGCCCATCGCCCGCGTCGAAGATGAGCCCCGCCAGCGGAGCCGCGAGGGACCAGCCGGCAAGGACGGTCGCCGCCGCCGCCACGGCAGAGATCACGAGGGCCGTCGCTGGAACAGCCGCCTGCTCCTCCTCCGACAGCGCCGATGTGGACGCGAACCGGATGATGCCCAGCGACATGCCAGCCCCAGCGACCAGGAGCGCGAACATTTTGGTCGCATCCAGAGCGCCCAGGTAGCCGAAGTCGGCGCGAGAGAGAATCTCGGGGTCGCCGTAGAACGCGAGGAGGATGAACCCGCTCGCTTTGGAGGCGACGCTGGTGAGCGCGTAGACGCTGCTCTGGCGGAAGAGCCTCCGAAGCATCGTCGCTAGCTCGCCGTGCGGAGGCGGTCGGCGAGTGCCTCTACGACCAGAGCGCCTGCCCCCATGGCGTTGGCACGCATCGCATCGACGCCGTCGAACAGAGCTTGGCGCCGGTCGGCAACCGTCGCGATCACATGGTCGACTCGGTCGGCAAGAGAACCCGGCGTGGCCGTGGCGATGTTCGCCGTCCAGTCTGAGATCCCGAGTGCGGCGGCGAGTTCATCGGTCTTGAACTCATAGGTGACCGGTAGCACCGGCGTGCCTCCCGCAAGCGACAGAATGGCGGCGTGCATTCGCGTCGCCAGGACGAGATCACAGCAGGCGTAGGCATCGCGCACCTCCAACGGCGTGTGGGGCTGGCAATCGACTTCGACATGAGCGCGAACGCCAGCGGGTAGAGACTCCCAGATCGCGAGCGCCACAGCAGAGTCGTCGTACCGATAGCCTAGGCGGCCCTGGCAAGTGGAGAGGAATCGGACACGAGCGCTGTGGGCCGTCACCAAACGCTCCACGGCCCCGGCTACAGCAGCTCGGAAGCGTGCCATTCCCTCCTCCGCAGTCACGTCGTCGAAGTGGGGCCAGTCGCGGACGGAGACGGCCACGCTCGGTTGTGCCGGCCAGGTGCGCCCGGTGGCCGTCGCCAGCCGGCCGGCATCGGCGAGGGCGAATGCGGCATCAGCTCGAACCGCGGTTTTGGCGGCCGGAGCTAGTTCGTCGAGCTCCCGTCGGCTCCGCTCGTCACGGAGGAGCACGATGCGCGCGTCCTCGAAGATGCCTCGGAGCCGCGCGCGCGGAGACCGCTCGTCATACGGGCCGACCGACTGGGTGTAGAGCGCGTAGGGCTGCCCGAGAGCACGGACGAGGTCGAACTCCAGCAGCCTCGGGCCGAGCCAGTAGGCAGGGACCAGGTACGTCCCACCTGTGCTGACGACCGCGTCGACGTCGGCCAGCGCACGGAGAGAGTGCGCGCCGTCTCCGGCCACGACGGCCGCCAGCCCGTCGCGCCCGCTTCGCTGCGCGCGCGCCGCCAGCCGGAGCCTGGGCGGACGCTCGGCCCATCGAAACGCCCGTCGCGCGCGCGCTAGGAGTCCGGTGGCGATCTGCGGCCACGCGACGCTCGACAGCCCCTCGACGACGTCCAGTTCGGGGTACGCGGGTGCCATGATCTCCGGCTGCGTCTCGAACACAGTCATGTCGAACGGGCCTATCGCTTCACGAATCGCCCGCTCGATGCCGAACAGGATGGCAGCGTCCCCACCGTTTCCGAGAACAGCGTTGAGGAGCGCGATATGTGGGCGTCGAGAACCGGCCATCGCCGTGAAGCTAGGCCTGCTGGCGATCGTGCCTGACGACGGTTTCAGGAAGCCGATGACATCGCATCGTCGTCTCGCCATACGTCGACAGCGCCCGCGAACGCACCCGCGCCCGTCGCCAGCTGGCGCAGCGCCGCGTGAGCGCGCACCGGGCGAACGATAGCCGAGAGGAGATTAGCAACCCCAAACGTCGCCTGCTTGACCCCTTTCGCGGCCGACAACGCCGACCGCACGGCGCGCCCGCCGCTGAGGAATCGCCACGTCTGGCGGCCGTTGATGTAGGCGCGCTCGGCGACGTACGCCGCGTGCTGCTTGCGCTCAGGCTCCAGATGGTCGATCCCCATGCGCGGCGCGTACCACGTCACGTTCCCGAACCGGTCGAACAGCTTGGCTGCGAGATCTGTCTCCTCGCCTAGTCCCAATCGCCCGCCGATCATACCCAGGTCGGGGTCGAAGCCACCCACATCCAGCATCATTTGTCGGTTAGCCGCCACGTTGGCCCCCGTGAACCCGAAGCGCGCGGGACGGTCTGCCAACGGGCCCTCGTCTCCGAACGTGCGCCGGCTGGCGGAGCGGTCGAACCATCGGGGCGGCGGCACTTCGTAGCGTGGCTCCATTGGCCCGCCGATTAGGCCGACGCCGGGCTGATCGGCGGCGCGTTGGAACTCGTCGAGCCAGCCGGTCCACACAAACGCGTCGTCATCCAAGAACGCGACCCAGTCGGCGTCGCTCTCGGCCAAGGCGCGGTTGCGGGCGTGGCTGAGGCCGGGTGTCTCCTCTCGGACCGCCTGAAACGCGGGCCAGTCCGCCAGCTGGATCGCCACGTCGGGCGTCCCGTCCGTGGACCCGTTGTCGACGAGGAGCACATCGACGCCCGCTGGCGTCTCGCCAATCTCCGTGCGCAGGTGTGCGAGAGCCTCGGCGAGGATCGGCGCCCTATTACGCGTGCAAACGGCGATGGTCAGCGTCATGGGAAGGTGCAGAGGATCTCCGCCAGCCGAGCAGTTTGAGCACGCCGAGTGTACGGGAGAACTGCGTCCCACGACGCCCCAGAGCGCGGGGCGCCCTCCGCCCACGCCGCATAGTGATCCCGGACGACCTCCATGATGCCCGTCACGTCCTCTCGACCGAGCAGGACGCCGCCAGCGGTCTCGCGCAGCAGCGCCGCCGCGTCTCCCTCGGGCGGCCCGACGCCGAGCACGGGGCGCCCGCTGGCGAGGTACTCGTAGAGCTTGCCCGTGATCATGCCGGCGTCGGCCGCGAACGGCTCGATGGAGAGGAGCAGCAGTCCCGCAGACGCCTGCTGGCGGACGGCCTCGTCGTGCGGCACGTACGGCTCCATCTCAACCGCGACACCCGCCGACTCTGCGGACTGGCGGACCACCTCATCGACGCGGCCCACGAGGCGAACGACCAGCCGGTCGATCGTTCCCTGCTGGCGGAGGCGGCGGAGGGCCTCCCACAGCGCGGTCGGGTTGCGCGTGGCATAGAGGCTGCCGACATGGACCAGGGTGAACGCGTCAGACGTCACGGCGACACCCTCCGCTGCTGCCAGGTCGGACTCGTCCACGCCGTTGTGGACGATGTGGACAGCGCCAGCGGGCAGGCCACCCTGCCGCTCCAGGAGCCGAGCCCACGTCGGACTCACCGTCGTGACGGAGTCAGCCGTTTGCAGGACGCGCCGTTCGAGCCTTCGGTCCAAGGCCCTGGCTGGGGCAGTCATCGGGAGGTCGTCGTAGAAGTTGATCGAGGTCCACGGGTCCCGGAAGTCGGCGAGCCAGGGAATGCCAGACGTCCGGAGGCGGAGCCCGGTCAGGTGGACTGAGTGAGGCGGACCGGACGTGACGACGGCTGCGAACGGCTGAAACTCGCGCTGCGCATCACCGAGGATTCGTCGCCCGGCGCGGACGGCGAACGGGACCCAGCCGACGCGGGCATCCGGCAGAAACACGTTCGCACGGATCCACATCGCCAGCCGCTTGAGGAGCCCCGCGTCGTCGACCGCGCCAGTCGGCACGGCCTTCCCGCCCTGGCCCGTGAGGCGACCGTACAAGGCGAATGGGTCCGGCGCCTTGGTCCGCACGATGCGGACGCCAGCGGGCACATCTGCCAGTAGGGAGGCATCAAGGCTGGGCGCTGCCGGGTCCTCGACGGTCAGCACGACGGGCTCGAACCCGCTCTCGCGGAGGTAGCGGACGGTCTTGAGCATCCGTTGCACGCCCGGCCCGCCCGCTGGCGGGAAGTAGTACGTGACGAGGAGGACGCGTGGGAGCATGGGGATGCCCAAGGTCGCTGCCAGCGTCGTGTCCGGCCGTGAGGTCTCGCCGAGAACGGATGATCCCAGCTGGCACTCCTTTCCGGAGGAAGAGACACCCAACCCAGTCCCACCATGCGCTCACTCGCCATCCTCCTGGTCTTTGCCTTCGCAGGCTGTTCCGCAGCCGATGCGCTCAATACCGTTCGCGACATCGCCTCGCCGACCGGCACGTCGACACCCACGAGCACGCCGTCGCCGCAGCCCACGACAGCCTCGTCCCAGCCGACGCACCTCGTGATCGTCGCGCCACGAGGCACGGACGCCTATGCCAATGCCCAGGGCCTCGAAAACGGGACGACCGTCTTCGCCGAGCGCAGGCTCTGGCGGGGGCTCGCCAAGGCTGCCGAGTTACTCAATGAGGGCGGCTCGCGCGTGGTTCATGTGGCCGTTGCCGCTGGCGACTACGACGGGGAGTTCGGCGGTGGCGTGCAGCGCGTCCCGCGGATCGACAACCCCGAGGGCACGCTTCGCGTGTTGGCTGGCTACAACGACGACTTCTCCGGCCGCCAGCCGTTCGCCTTCCACGTCACCCTGCCGACGACGTGGGGACGCGACGGCGCCATCTTCCAGATGGAGAACCGCTCGAAGCTCAACGAGCTCGTCGTGAGCGGTCTCATCATGGATGCGGCCCCGTCGAACAAGTACGACCAGCGGACCAACAGCCTCCTCCAAGGCGAGTCGCGGAGCTACCCTATCATGTCGTTCGGCGGACCGGGCGTCGAGCTTCAGCGCCTTGTCATCGCCGACAACGTGTTCATCAACGGCGCCCAGGGGTCGGTCCGGCTCAGCGCGTCGCCGCCGCGCGGGGTCGAGGGTGAGGTCGTGATCCAGAACAACTTCTTCCTCAACAACATCCGCAACCTCGACACCCAGACCTTCGGGCAGCGGGCGGGCGCGGCCTTCGGACGCCTGACCGTCCGCAACAACTCCTTCCTGCTCAACTTCCCGTTCCGGCCCGACCCGGATGCTGGGGACGTCTCGGCGGTCAAGCTGTACCACAGCGACGGGTTCGAGGAGATGGTGTTCGAGCGCAACATCTTCGCGTACAACCCGGGCGGCGTGTTCCAGCACGACTGGCCCCAGAACCGGATGGGCGACCTCGCCTTCCGTGAGAACCTGTTCTTCCTCAATGGGGTGCTCTGGGGCGAGAGCGCCGCGGAGGCAGCCATGATTGCGGGCAAATTCGGAACGCGGCCCACCTACAGGGTCCTCGACATCTACGACGTGGAGGACGATCTCGACGGCGACATGGACGGCAACGTGGCCTTCGATCCGCAGATCCCGATCGTGTTCTCTCCGCTCCAGGCCGCCAGCAGCGGTGGCGTCAACGCCGAGCCGACGCTCATGAACGACGTCCGCCGGTTCTTCGGAGCCAACACGCAGGGCGGGACCGTCGCGATCTCCAACTTCGCGCCGCAGATGTCCTTCGACCCACGCGCCATGCCGTTCCCGCAGAACGAGGACGCGCAGGCCTACGGCGTCCAGCCCGGCGGCATCTACAACCCATGACCGCTGGCGTGGCCCGCTGGCGGCGCAGATCGCCAGCGGGTCGGTGCCGGCACTAACGCATCCGCTTGCGCCGGTTGCGGACGTAGTCCTCGAACAGGAACCCGCCGAGTTCATCGAGGCCAGCGTAGTAGGCCCGCCCCTTGTTCACCTCCGTCAGCTGGCGCACGAAGTCCTGGAGGTACGGGTCGCGGGCGATCATGAACGTGGTGATCGTGACGCCCTCGCGGCGGCAGATGGCGGCCTCGTCCAGCACCTTGTTCACGATCTGGCGGTCGAGGCCGTAGGCGTTGCGGTAGAGGCGGCCGCCGACGAAGTGACAGGACGGCTTGCCATCGGTCACCATGAAGATCTGCTTGTTGCGGTTCTTCCGGCGCCGGAGGATGTCGCGGGCGCGCTCCAGCCCGGCCCGCGTGTTCGTGTGGAACGGGCCCACCTGGAGGTAAGGCAGGTCCTTCATCTCGACCTCCCACGCCTCGTTCCCGAACGCGACGATGTCGAGCGTGTCCTTGGGGTACCGGGTCGTGATGAGCTCCGCCAGGGCGAGGGCCGTCTTGCGAGCCGGTGTGATCCGGTCCTCGCCGTAGAGGATCATGGAGTGGCTCAGGTCGATCATCAGGACGGTCGCGACCGAGGTGTGGTGGTCGGTCTCGAACACCTGGAAATCCTCCTGCTCCAGACTGAACTCGCCGAGCCCGCCCCGGCGGAAGGCGTTGGACAGCGTCCCGGTCACGTCGAGGTCGTGGACATCGTCGCCGAAGGCGTAGGGCCGCGTCTCCGGCTGGCGCTCCGATCCGGCCCCCGTGTGTGGCGTCTTGTGGTTTCCTCGCCCTGCCTTGCGGAGGTCCTTGAAAATCTCCTCCAGGCTCCGCTCGCGGAGGCCCCGTTCGGTCTTGGCGGTGATCTGCACCACGCCGGTCTCCTCGTCGCGTGCGATGTAGCCCTTGTTTTTGAGCTCCTCGATGAAGTCACCGAGCCCCATCTCGTCGTCGGTGAGATCGTACTCGTTGTCGATGGCCGTGAGCCACCGCAGGGCCTCGTCGACGTCCCCTCCGGTGTGCAGCAGGAGTTGTTGGAAAAGATCGAGGAGGGTTTCGAAGGTGGTGCGCGCCGTCCCGTGGCGTGCCTCGTCCCATTCGGCGTATCGGAATCTCATGGCTCTGCGTCTGTGGCTCTCGCACCCTCCAACGGCAGCCCACGTTCCAGCCGTGCGCCAGCGGGGGAAGCAGTGAAATCAAAAGCCGTTACTTTCAGCGTCCTCTGAAAGTTTACCGGTCGTGCGCGCCCCTCGGGGGTTTCCCCATGAGTATCATCTGTGAGCAGCCACGGCTGTCTTCCAACGTGCGGGAGCGTTGGCCTACTCACTCGCCCACTGACCGTCTGGCGCTCCGCTCCATAGGAGTGCCTCCCGTTCATGCAGCACCGAATCTTTCTCGTAGAAGACCACCCCATTACCAGAGAGGGGATCCGCGCACTCCTGGCCTCCGAGTCTGACCTCGCCGTCGTCGGCGAAGCAGCCTCTGCGCCGGAAGCGCTGTCCTCGATCGCCGAGTGCAACGTCGACCTCGTGCTCGTCGACATCGCCATCGGCGGTGCCGACGGCATCGAACTCACTAAGCAACTGCGCGCGCTCTACCCGTCGGTCAAGATCCTGGCCGTCTCGGCTTACTCCGAAGCCGTCTACGCCGAGCGCGCCGTCCGCGCCGGTGCCAACGGGTACCTCGACAAACAAAAGGCCTCGACCGTGCTCCTGGACGCGATCCGGACGGTCCTGGACGGGCGCCTCCACCTGTCCGACTCGATGCGCGAGCGCGTAGTTGGGAGCTACCTCTCGTCGACGCCGTCGCCAGACTCGTCCGTCGCGGACCTGACCGACCGAGAGCTGGAAGTCTTCCGGCACTTCGGGCATGGCATGACCACGGCGGAGGTGGCCGAGACGATGATGCTCTCGCCGAAGACCGTTGAGACGCACCGCGTCCACATCAAGCAGAAGCTGGGCTTGAAGACGACCAACGAGTTCGTCCAGCGCGCGGCGCTCTGGACCGCCCAGAACGAGGTCTAAACACAGGCGACGGCCGCCAGCGGGTCACCGGCGGCCGTCCGGGATTTCGCCCCCGCTGGCGCACGGTCAACGTCGCCAGCGGGTGGGCTTGCGGTCAGTCCGGGAGGTTGTAGGCGGCCTTGACGGCCTCGTAGTCCCGGAGGTCGACGCGGGCGCCTGCCTGGCCGTTCACGAAGAACAGCTCGTCTGGGATCACGACGAGCCGGAAGTCGAGATCACCGGAGCCGCCCTGAACTCGCTGAGGGCGGACGAAGTCGAACAGGTCGTCAGCGACCGTCGAGAAGTCTGTGTAGGGTGCCGACGAGACCACGTCGAAGTAAAGGTCCTGGTTGTCGAACGAATACTCGTAGGACACGGTGTACCCGACGACCGGAACCTCGACACTACCGCCGTTGCCATCGTCCGCGAGCACGATCTCTTCGAACCCCCGCGTGAGGGGGAGCGCGGCCCACGTGGTTCCGCCCTCGGCGCCCTCGACCGACGCGACCAGTTCCACGTCGATGTAGAGCATCACAAGTGCGCCATCGCCAGCCTGCTCCAGTGCGAAGTCGAGGTCACCTCGGCTGACGCGGGCATCGACGGCATCGAACGTCTCTGTGCGGAGGTCATCACCTGCGACGCCGTCGTCAGAGTCGAACGAGAAGTCGACGACGGCAACGTCGAGGGCGGTATCGTCGGTGGTGTCGCACGCCCCGAGGGCCAGCACGGAGCAGGCGACCAAGAGGGTGGAGAAAGCGGAGCGGAAACGCATGGGTCGGGGGAACTAGTGAGCGATCCCTATGCCGCTGGCGTTGCGACCGGGGTAACGCGACCGTCCAAAACAGACGACGCCCGCACGAGCGGGCGCCGGTGCATTGCGAGGTGGACCGCCTAGGACGTGACGCGACGGGCGACGGCGTACACCGACCCGACGAGCGCCAGCTTGGTCAGGTCCCACGGGATGAAGCGCAGCCACCCGTTGACGACCGACTCAGCCCAGGTCAAATCGGTCACGACCTGGAGACCGATCACGCCGCACGAGAACAGCACCACGGAGCCCGCCAGCAGGGCCAGCGCAGATCGTCCGAGGCCCCGCTGGCGCCGGGTGACCGACCCAACAACGAGGGCCACCAGGGGAAAGCCGATCAGGTAACCGGCAGACGCACCGAGCAGGTGGCCGATGCCCGTGGCCCCGCCCGCGTAGAACGGAAGCACGAGGCCGAGCGCCAGGTACAGCAGCATGGCCAGCGCGCCCGTCCGCCAGCCGAGGAACAGGCCTGAGCTGTAGACCGCCAGCGACTGGAGCGTCAGCGGGACCTCCCAGAGGTAGAGGCGGATCTCGAACTGCGCCAGCAGGCCGGTCAGCAGAGCGGTTCCGACGATGAGGCCCAGTTGGGCGAGCCCCGTAGCCTCGCGGAGGCGGTCAACAGAAGCAGCGGAGGGGGCGGCGAGGGCGACGGACATGCGTGGAGGGCGTGCGGGCGTCCATGATACGCGTGCGTCCGGACGGGGCTCCACAGAGGCCTGCTGGCGGAGCCGTGCAGAGCATGTTGCGGGTAGCTTTGAGGCATCACCGAACGCACCTCATGACACCTCACGACGCAGACCACATCGCCGCCAGCCTCGACGGGCACGTTCTGCACCTCGTCCTCGACCGGCCGGCCAAGAAGAACGCGCTGACCCGGGCGATGTACGCCCGTCTCGCCGACCTGCTGGCGGAGGCAGCCGAGAGCCCAGCGGTGCGCGTCGTCGTGCTCAGCGGCCGGGGCGGGGCGTTCACCGGCGGCAACGACCTGGGCGACTTCATGATGGACCCGCCGACGGGTCCGGACAGCCCCGTCTTCCAGTTCCTGATGGGCGTCGCCAGCTTCCCGAAGCCGCTCATCGCCGCTGTCGAGGGGCCTGCGATCGGCGTCGGGACGACGGTTCTCCTGCACTGCGACCTCGCCTACGCGGCTCCGAGCGTGCTCCTGAAGATGCCCTTCGTGGATCTCGGCCTGGTGCCCGAGGCGGCATCCAGCCTGCTGCTCCCTCGGCTGGCGGGGCGCATGCGCGCGACGGAGTGGCTGCTGTTCGGCGAGGCCATCCGTGCGGAGGCCGCCCTCTCCGGTGGCCTCGTCAACGCCGTCGTCGAGGACCCGGTGGCCGTCGCGTTGGAGCGCGCCCACACGCTGGCGCTGAAGCCGCCAGCGGCGGTGCGGCAGTCGAAGGCGCTGATCCGCAGCCACACCGCTGACGCCGTCGGGGCGACCATCGCCGAGGAGGGGCGCCAGTTCGTCGAGCGGCTGACCTCGCCGGAGGCACAGGAAGCCTTCACGGCCTTCTTCGAAAAGCGCCCGCCCGACTTCTCCAGCTTCGAGTAGCTACGGGAGGGGCCAGACGGCGCCTTCGGTGAGTCCGTGACCGGTATCGGCGTCGTACTGCGTCTGAGCCAGTTCGATCTCGACCTCGGTCTCGGCCAGCCGTCGCTGTGCCTCGATGGTCACCTCGTCGCAGGTCGGCCTGCGGAGATCGGACAGCCGACGGTGCAAGTTGACGGCAGTCTCCTCAGCGATCTCCCGGTGCGTGTCCTCGTGATCGCTGAGGGCCTGGCGGAACTGTCGCCAGTCGGACTCTAGCTCTGGCGTCACCGGCCCTGAGGGAATCCACTCCGGAAGCGTGATCGTGACCTCCAGCATGACCGTGACGTCCGTCAGGGCACATGTTCCGTTGCTCTCCGTGCTGCGATACAGGAGATCGAAGCCGGTCTCGGTGACGCCGAAGAAATTCCTCCCGTCGTCTGCGGTGGGGCCGTTGGCGACCATGTCGCGGAGGATGCTCTGCTCGTCCGTACCCGAGACGGCGTAGGAGGCCGCCGTGAACGCGAGCTCCACGTTTCGGCGCGGAGCGCGGCCAGGCACTGGCTGGCGGCGACCTGCCACCGGATCCACTCCGGGCGCCGTGACCACCTTGGGCTCTCTCTGTTCCTCCGTCACCGCTGGCGGCTCGTTCGCGCTGTCACGAGTCACAGCAGAGGCCGCGGGCCCCGTGAGCACCCAGTAGGAGCCCAGGCTAAGCGCCGCCAACACAGCGATGAGAATGGGAAGGCGCACGGGGCAAGGGACCTGGGTCCCCGTCGGTATCGGCGGCTTCGCGTCCGCCCGAACCGTGGGCCGCGGATTCTTCCCCTGCGCCCGCCGCATCCGTGGGCGCGAGCCATCCGACTTCTCGGCCGCCAGCGGAGTGCCCGCTGGCGCCAGCTTCGCCTGCTGGCGCCGGTCTCACCTGCTGGCGCGCTTCAGGCTACGGCTACACCCGAGGGAGATCGCGAATCGTCCGCTCCTCGTCGACCGTTCCTGTGTTCACCGTCGTCGCGGGCTCGAACAGCACCACCTCGGCCGTGGGCAGGGCCACCGGGCGGTGCATCACCCCCCGCGGGACGACGCACAGCTCGCCGGGGCCAAGCTCGACATCCGGCTCGTCGCGGAACTCCAGGCGAAGCCTGCCGGAGACCACCCAAAAGAGTTCGTCTTCGTGCTCGTGGTCGTGCCAGACGAAGGCGCCGTCGAGCTTCGCCAGCTTGACCATCTGGCCGTTCAGCTCTGCGGCCACATGGGGCGTCCAGGTCGCATCGAACTGCTGGAACGCATCGGCGAGGGAGACTTTGGTCACGAGTTCGGTACCAGCGTTCTTTCCTCCAAGGCCGCGATCCGAGCCCGGTTTGCGTTGATCTGCAACCGCATGCCGGTGAAGCCTCCTGCTAGTGCACCGATGAGCATCGGCTGTCCAGGCAGAACGAGGCAGAAGAATGCACCGCCAAGGACTGGGTAGAGGACGCAAGTGGCGATTCCAGTCACTTCGCCAAGTGCCAGAAGTCGTTCGGTCATCCGATTTCGAATCAGGGAACGCAAACCTAGCGGCAACTGCGCTTTCGGAGCCGAGCAGTCACACAAGCGTCCAGAGGAGGATGTCGAGGATCGCCACCAGGGTGAGCGTTGCGGCTGGGAACGCATGGAGAACGCCAGCGGGGCCACGACGCGCAGCGTGGACGGTGCCCAGTGCGAGCCAGCCAGCGGACAGGATTGAGAAGACAACGAACCTGACGTCAGGCGGATACGACAGCGGGGCTCCGCTCGGGATTACCATCCGGTTGCTCGCGCGACTCAGGCGGCTCGTACGCCAGCACAGGCGACAGCCATCGCTCGACCTCCTCGACGGACATCCCCTTGCGCGCGGCGTAGTCCTCGACCTGATCGCGCGCGACGACGCCCAGGTTGAAGTAAGCCGCCTCAGGATGCGCTAGGTAGAGACCGCACACCGTCGCGGGCGGCGTCATCGCCAGGTGCTCCGTGAGACCGGCCCCGGTGGCCTCCTCAGCGTCGAGAAGATCGAACAGCGCCAGCTTCTCGGTGTGGTCCGGCTGGGCCGGGTAGCCCGGCGCCGGGCGAATGCCACGGTACCGCTCGCGGATGAGGTCGTCGTTGGACAACGACTCGCCGGGGGCATAGCCCCACACGTCTCGGCGAACGTGGGCGTGAAGGCACTCGGCGAACGCCTCCGCCAGCCGGTCGGCGAGGGCTTGCGCGAGGATCGCCCGGTAGTCGTCGTGGTCGGCTCGGGCCTCGGCGGCGAGCGCCTCGGCACCGTGGATCGTCACGACGAACGCGCCGACGTGGTCGTCCGTCTCGGCGACGACGTCCGCGAGGGCGCGGTTGGGCTTGCCCGGCGTCTTGGCGGTCTGCTGGCGGAGCGTGTGGAAGCACACACCGTCGTCGGGGAGCACGATGTCGTCGCCGTCGCGATGAGCGCGGAAGAGGCCGAACACGCCGCGGGGCTCGAACAGGCCACCGGACTCGACCTCGTCCAGCATGGCCTGCGCATCCTCGAACAGCTTGCGCGCGGCCTCGCCCTTCTCGGGATCGTCGAGGATCTTGGGGAACGAGCCTCGCAGCTCCCACGCGATGAAGAACGGACCCCAGTCGATCCACTCGCGCAGCTCGGCGACGGTCGTCTCGAACGTCTGGACGCCGAGGTGCCGGGGCGCAGCGAGGGCGTCGAACGCCAGCTGCTGGCGGTTGGAACGAGCGTCCGCCAGCGGGAGGAGCGTCTGGGTCCGCTGGCGTGCGGCGTAGCGCTCGCGGACCGTCGCGTACTCGTCGGCGATCTCGGCGGCCACCTGGTCGGCGCTGTCCGAGACGAGCGAGGCGACGGCCGGCACCGACTTGCTGGCGTCGAGGACGTGGACGGCAGGGCCCGAGTAGTGCGGCGCCACCTTGACGGCGGTGTGGAGCTTCGAGGTGGTCGCCCCGCCGATCAGGAGCGGCAGCTTGAGCCCGGCGCGCTCCATCTCTTTCGCCACGGCGACCATCTCGTCGAGCGACGGCGTGATGAGACCGCTCAGGCCGATGGCGTCCACGTCGTGCTCGCGGGCGGCGTCCAAGATGCTCTGCGAGGGCACCATCACCCCGAGGTCGATCACGTCGTAGCCGTTGCAGCCCAGGACGACGCCGACGATGTTCTTGCCGATGTCGTGGACGTCGCCCTTGACGGTGGCCATGAGCACCTTGGTCCGCGACTGCGCGCCGTCTCCGCCAGCGGCCTGCTCGGCCTCGATGAATGGCGTGAGGTGCGCCACGGCGCGCTTCATCACCCGGGCCGACTTCACGACCTGCGGCAGGAACATCTTTCCGGCGCCGAACAGGTCGCCGACGCGGTTCATGCCGTCCATCAGCGGCCCTTCGATCACGTCGAGCGGGCGCGGGTAGGCCTGCCGGGCCTCCTCGGTGTCCTCGACGACGTGCTCGGTGATGCCCTTGACGAGCGCGTGGCTCAGCCGCTCTTCGACGGTCCCGGACCGCCATGCGGCCGTCTCCGCCTCGCGCTCGGCGCCGGACTCGCGGAGCGTCTCCGCCAGCTGGACCAGCCGCTCGGTGGCATCGTCGCGTCGGTCGAAGAGGACGTCCTCGACGGCCTCCTTCAGGTCCGGGTCGAGGTCGTCGTAGACCGCCAGCTGGCCCGCATTGACGATCCCCATGTCCATGCCTGCGCCGACAGCGTGGTACAGAAATGCCGAATGCATCGCCTCGCGGACGACGTCGTTGCCTCGGAACGAGAATGAGAGGTTCGAGACGCCGCCGGAGACGCGGGCATGCGGCAGGTTCTGCTTGATCCACCGGGTGGCCTCGATGAAGTCGATGGCGTAGCGGCGATGCTCCTCAAAGCCGGTAGCGACGGCGAAGACGTTCGGGTCGAACACGATGTCCTCGGCGGGCATCCCGACCTCCTCCGTCAGGATGCGGTAGGCCCGTTGGCACACCTCGATGCGCCGCTCGAAGGAGTCCGCCTGGCCGTCTTCGTCGAAGGCCATCACGATGACGGCCGCGCCGTAGTCGCGGGCGCGCTCGGCCTGCTGGCGGAAAGCGTCCTCGCCCTCCTTGAGCGAGATCGAGTTGACGAC
>JBCDLV010000023.1:0-19795 GCA_038744895.1 Bacteroidota bacterium
AAGACGACCACGCGCTCGTCCGAAGAGACCATGCACGGGCACGCCAGCTGGCGGAAACCATCGAGGAGCTTCCCCGGCTTCGCCTGCTGCGGATGCCCGACACCAACATCGTGATGTTCGATGTGGACGGCGAGACCGCTGTTGAGGCCATCGAGGGCCTCGCCGACGACGGGGTGCTGATGGTACCGTTCGGGCCCCAGACCCTTCGCGCCACGACCCACCGGGACCTCAGCGACGAGGATATCGCCCTCGCCCAGAGCTCCCTCGCCCGGCGCTACGCGACGTAGCCTGGTCGATTCTGACCGGGCAGGTCTAGGGGAAATCCGGGCTTGTGCCGTTCTGCTTCGGGGTAGGAACCCCACGTCTTCACCCTGACTACACTGGGGGTTCCGTTCCCACCGCCGTGAGCTGGTCCCAGGTCTACGATGACGAGGAGACATTGAAGGATGTCCGCGCGCGTGTGCGGCGCCTCGTCGTCGCTTTCGCACTCGCCAGCGGAGCCCTCGTCTCTGCCGCTCCGCTCTCGACGGTCATCGGCGGCGCAGATGCCGCTCTCACCGCGACCCTCTGCGGCACCCTGCTGGCGATCACAGCTGGCGCGGTCATGGTGCAGCTGGCGCGCGAGCACCGCAGGATCTGGCGGATTGAGTTGTCGATGCGCCAGGCCACCGGGTACGACGCCGCCGGCCGCCGCCGGACGCTCGCATGGCCGGATGTCGAGGCCGTCGACGTGACCGAGGCCGGTCTCGTGATCGCCGGGCTGGATGCGTCGTCGGGCGCACGCGTTCGCCTGCTGGCGCCCCTCGGGATGACCACCTACACGGCCCTCTCTCACCGGGCCGTCGAGTACGCCGAGGCCCACCGTCGCCCGGTACGGATCGACGGCGTGCCAATTGACCAGATCGACCTCGCACGCCTGGACGCGTCCCTTTGCGCCAGCCACGCGCTCTGAGCGCGCCCGGGGTGCTTCACCCGGTCTTTCGGCCAGGCTCGGGCGGAGCCGGCTATCTTGACCCGTTACGCTGACGCGGCTCGCTTATGACCCTCCCCGACTTCCACGGACGCCCCCCGTCTGGTCCCACCGTGGACGCCAGCGCACGGCCGCCAGCGGCCATCTTCGACAGGGCGGAGCAGTTCTTCGCTCCCGACGCCGACTACCGACAAGTCCACGACGCAGGCCTGTATCCCTACTTCCGGGCCATCACGGTGTCCGAGGGCACACACGCGACGATCGACGGACGAGAAGTCATCATGGCGGGGTCGAACAACTACCTCGGTCTAACCAACGATCTGCGCGTCCGCGAGGCCGCCAAGGCGGCGGTCGACAAATATGGGACGGGCTGCACTGGGAGCCGATTCCTCAACGGCACGCTCGATCTGCACCTGGAGTTGGAGGAGCGACTCGCCCGGTTCATGCGCAAGGAGGCATGCGTGCTCTTCTCGACCGGGTACATGACCAACCAGGGTCTCATCCAGTCCGTGGCCCAACGAGGGGACATCATCTTCTCGGACAAGGACAACCACGCGTGCATCCTCGCGGGCCAGCAGGTATCGGCGGCCGAGACCGTTCGCTACCGCCACAACGACCTGGATCACCTCCGCACCTTCCTGGAGAGGACGTGCGAGGACCGACCCGACGCAGGCAAAATCATCGTCACGGACGGCGTGTTCTCGATGTCCGGTACGCTGGCCAAGGTGCCCGAGTTGGTCGAGCTCGCGGAGGAATTCGGCGTGGCGCTTCTACTCGACGACGCACACGCCGTCGGCGTCGTCGGTGACGGAGGGCGCGGGTCGGCGAGCGTCTTCGGACTGGAGGACCGCGTCGATCTCACGACGGGCACGTTCTCGAAGAGCTTCTCGTCACTCGGCGGGTTTGCGGTCGGAGACAAGACCGTGATCGAGTATGTCCGCCACACCGCGTCGACACACATCTTCTCCGCGTCGATGCCGCCGGCGAACGTGGCGACGGTCCTCGCGTGCCTCGACATTCTGGAGGAGGAGCCGGAGCGCATCGACCGGCTGGCGGAGATCTCCGACTTCATGCGCGACGGCCTGCGAGAGCTTGGGTTCGATGTGTGGGCGTCGCAAACCCCCATCATTCCGGTCGTGATCGGCGAGATGTGGGAGGCCTTCGCCTTCTGGAAGGATCTCCTCAAGGCAGGTGTCTTCGCCAATGCGGTCATCCCGCCAGCGGTGCCCAAGGGACAGTCGCTGATGCGCACGAGCTACATGGCGACGCATACGGACACCCAGCTTCAGAGCGTCCTGGACGCCTTCGAGCGCGTTGGCCTGGACCATAAGATCATCGCGCCGGGAGGCGTCCCTGGGCCTGCGATGCGCCGCAACGGACAGTCCAACGGTCAGGCGTAGCAAGCGGCACCCGCTGGCGCTCGCACGCTCCTCTCTGCGCCCATGGCCTCTGTTACCGTTCGTCCCGTTCGGTCGTCCGCCGACCGCAAGGCATTCCTCGACGTCCCCTACGCCCTGTACGACGGCGTCCGGACGTTCGTACCGCCGCTGCGCATGGACCAGAAGGGCGTGATCGACCCGAAGAACAACCCGTTCTTCGAGCACGGCACGGCTGAGTTGTTCGTCGCCGAGCAGAACGGGCGGGTCGTCGGACGAGTCGCCGCCATCGAGAACGGCCAGCACCTCGCCAAGTACGCTGATGGCAACGGGTTCTTCGGGTTCTTCGACACCGTCGACGACTACGCTGTCGCGGAGGCCCTGCTCGACACGGCGGCCGGGTGGCTGCGCCAGCGGGGCCTCACCGGCGTCCGCGGGCCGACGAACCTGACCATGAACGACGTGGCCGGGCTGCTGGTCGATGGGTTCGACCGACCGCCGTCGATTCTGCTGCCCTACAACCATCCCTACTACGAAGGCTTCCTTCGGCAGTGGGGGTTCGAGCGGGCCATGACGATGTGGGCGTTCTACGTCCACGAGGCGTACATCAACAAGGCCCGCATGGAGCGTGGCGCGGCCATCGTTCAGCGCCGCAACCCCAGCGTTCGCGTCCGCTCCCTGAATCCGGCCCGGTTCGACGAGGACGTCGCCATCGCCATGCGGATTTACAACCGCGCGTGGGCCGAGAACTGGGGGCACGTACCGTACACGGAGCACGAGGCGCTCCACCTCGCCAAGGAGCTCAAGCCTGTCATCGAGAAGGACCTGTTCCTGATCGCCGAGCTCGAAGGAGAGCCTGTCGCCTTCGCAGTCTCCCTGCCGAACCTGAACCAGGCGCTCAAGCACCTGCCACGGGGCCGGCTGGCGTCGCTGGGGCTCCCGAAGGTTGTGAGCACGTGGAAGCTGGGTGGGATCTACGAGATCCGAATGGCGCTCATGGGCATCCTGCCGGAGCACCGGAACCTAGGCCTCGACGCGCTGCTCATCCACCAGACCATCGTCAACGGACAGCGGGACGGCTACCAGGCAGCGGAGCTGTCGTGGGTGCTCGACACGAACCAGCCGCTCGTGAACGCGCTGGAGAAGCTCGGCTGCACACGCGACAAGGAGTACGCCATGTTCGAGGCACCCCTGTAGGCCTCCGGCACCGCAGGCCCCGCTGGCGGTCTCGCTGAGGCCGCCCCTCGCCTGTGAATCCGCGCCAGCGGACGCCCTCTGGGACCGCGGACATCCCTAAGACGTAGGGTCGCTGCAGCGTAGTTTCGCTGCCCTCTCTCCCTCCCCTCTCGCATGCCGAACGTCCTCCGCCAGGTTGGCCTGGGGCTGGTCGTGATCCTCGTCCAGTGGCTCCTGAGCAACCTCCGGCTCTGGGACGTCTGGCCGGATGTGGTCTTGCTCTACATCGCGTTCGCGGCGCTGAGGCGGGGCCGGGTGGCAGGAGCCGTAACGGGGTTTGGAACAGGCCTGGCGATGGACTTCTTCATCACGGGGACGCCGGGTCTCAACACAGTGCTCAAGACGCTGATGGGCTTCATCATCGGCTTCTTCCGTGCCGAGCAAGGCGAGTATCTACGCCTCACGCCGCCGCAGGCGTTCGTCGGGGCCCTCGTGATCGCCGTGGTTCACAACGGGCTGATGACGATCATCCTGGCCCTCGACCAAGACACGCGGACGCCCTTCCTCGTGTTCGGGCTCTGGCTGGGCGCCTCCCTGTACACGGCGATCGTCGCCCTCGCCGCATCTCTGTTCCGCACCCGCTGAGACGGCACCCGCTGGCGGCCATCTCCGTCGGCGAATCGCTCGGCCGTATAGGATCAGCGCAGGGCCTCTTCGAGGGTCGTGCTCGCGTCGGTGGAGGCGTCGCGGTACTTGACGATGCACGGCGCCGACAGGCTCAGGCCGTTGGACCGGCCAAACTCGGAGTCCACCGCGCGCGTGCCCGGTACCACGACAGCGCCAGCGGGGATCTCCAGGGGCGCCTCGGGGCTCGACCGGTGGACGGTCTCGTTGACGAGGTCGTACACCCGCGTCGACCGCGTGAGAATCACGCCGGCTGCGAGCACGGCGCGCTCGCGCACGACGGTTCCCTCGTACACACCACACCCACCGCCGACGAACACGTCGTCTTCGATCACGACGGGCGCCGCGCCCACGGGCTCAAGCACGCCGCCGACCTGAGCGGCCGCGCTCAGGTGGACCCGCGCGCCGATCTGACCACAGCTTCCGACGAGCGCGTGGCTGTCGACCATCGTCCCCTCACCCACGTAGGCGCCAACGTTGACGTACATCGGCGGCATGCAGACGACGCCTGGCGCCAGGAACGACCCACGCCGGATGGTCGAGCCCCCCGGGACCACGCGGACGCCTCGGTCCAGCGCCAGCGGTTGCGTCGGGTATGTGTCCTTGTCGAAGAACGCGAACCCCGGAACCGACTGGTCCACGATCTCCCCGACGCGGAATCCCAGCAGGATGCCCTGCTTCACCCAAGCGTTGGCGCGCCACGTCCCACTGGCGTCGCGGTCGGCTGCGCGCACGTCCCCCGCTTCGAGGGCCGCCAGCAAGCGCTCGACGGCCTCGCGAGCGGAGCCGTCGGGAGATTCCCGCTGGCGGTCGATGTCGGAGCGAAGGGTGTCGAGGTCGGCCATTCTGGAGTCGAGAGAAGAGTGGAGTGCCGGCGGTACTCGTCAAGGGCGATAAACGCCAGCGGACGGTGCGGTTGTGGGCGTGCGCCAGCGGGCGATCAGCCTGCGAAGCGAATGGCCTCTACGATTCGATTGTCTCGGTCGGCGCGGACCACCATCAGGCCGCGCTCCTCGCCCAGCGCGATGGGGACGAGGAAGCGGTGGTGGTGCCCTTCGATGCTGCCGACGACGCGGAAGGGGCGGCCGTGCTGCTCCCACTCGAGCCCGAGGAAGGCGGCGAGCGCTGCTTGCCCTTCGATGGGGCGGCCTTGGCCTGGCTCGTAGTACACCACGTCCGCCGTCGCGGCGGCGTGCACGAGGGACCAGCGCGCGTCGGCGTCGGGCGTGGACCAGGCCTCGGCGAAGCGGGCCATCGTCTCGTCGAGGGTCGGGCGGTAGGCCATCAGGCAGGCTGGCGGTGGCCGGACTCGATGAGGCCGGCGTAGGCGGAGAGGACATGCTCCCTGGCCGATGCCGAGAGCGGAGCGAGAGGCAAACGGAGCGTGGCTTCGGACCGGCCTTGAGCCGCGAGGACCGCTTTGACGGGGGCCGGATTCGACTCCACGAAGCTGGCCCTCATGGCATCGAGGAGCGCGTAGTGCAACGCTCGTGCCCCGGCCACGTCGTCGGCGAGGGCGCGGCGGATCATCTCAGCGATAGGTCCCGGCGCGGCGTTGGCGATCACCGAGATCAGCCCCGCACCGCCCAAGCAGGCCGTCGGGAACGCGAGGTCGTCGTCGCCGGAGTAGACCGCGACGCCGTCGGGAGCGTGAGCGATCACGTCAGCGATCTGGTTGAGGTCTCCAGAGGCCTCCTTCACCCCGACTACTGTCGGCACGTCCTCGGCCACCCGGAGCATCGTCTCGGCGGTCAGGTTGGATCCCGTACGCCCCGGCACGTTGTAGAGGATGATGGGGCAGTCGGTCGCATCAGCGATGGCTGCGACGTGCGCCAGCACACCCGCTGGCGTGGGCTTGTTGTAGTACGGCCCTACGACGAGCAAGCCGTCGGCGCCAGCGGAGGCCGCCTCGCGGGAAAACTCGACACTCTGGGCCGTCGCGTTGGTCCCCGTCCCGACCACCACAGGCACGCGGCCTGCGGTGTGCTCGACGGCGACTTCGACCAGCTGGCGGCGCTCGTCCGCCGTGACCGTGGGATTTTCGCCTGTGGTACCGAGCACGACGAGGGCCTCGACGCCCTCGAAGAGGCGCCCATCGAATCGGCTCCCCTCGATCTGCATGTCGATCAACTCGCGGAACGACGTGAGGTCGAGCGTCGAGCCGTCCGAGGCGAACGGCGTGATGAGGGCAGGGGCAGTGCCTCGAAAGATGGGCTGGCGGGCGGGACCCATGCGAGAAGGGATCGGGTGGAGAAGGGAGTTGTGGAACGCATCGTCCACTCAGAGGCTCCGGCCTAGGCGGCTTCCACGAAGCCCTCATCCAGCATGTCGTCCAGCGTGAACAGGCCGCGGCGCCCTCGGATCCACTCGGCGGCACGGACCGCGCCCAGGGCAAACGCGCGGCGGTCCTTGGCGCGGTGGACGATTTCGATCTGATCCACGTCGCTATCGAGCGTGACGGTGTGTGCGCCGAGGACGCGGCCCACGCGCTGGCTGGTCACGTGGAGGGCGTCCGCGTCGATGGCGCCGTGCTGGGTCTCGGGCTCGATCCGTCGCTTACGTCCGAGTCCCGCGACGATCTGCTCTGCCAGCCGGAGCGCTGTCCCGCTGGGGCTGTCGAGCTTGCCCGTGTGGTGCGCTTCGTGGACAGACACGTCGTACTCGTCGAGCCGGTTCAGCAACGGCAGAAGCCCGGCCAATGCACGGTCCACCAGGGCGAGCCCGAGCGAGAAGTTGGGCGCCCAGAGCAGCCCACTCTGGCCCTCCTCGACCCACTGGCCCACTTTGTCGAGATCGTCTGTCCAGCCCGTCGTGCCGACCACCGCATCGGCTCCCCAGAAGGCGTACCGATGGATGTGGTCGAGGGCGACATCCGGAACGGAGAAGTCGATGCACACGTCGGCATCGTTGAGCGCCGAGTCGTCGCGGGCGTCGAGGAGCGGTGTCTCCGCGTCGAACCGCGCGACGACCCGGTGGCCCCGCTCCGTAGCGACGGATTCCACGGTCTGGCCCATTCGGCCGGTGCCGACGAGAGCAATCTGGAGGGCGTGTGACATGGACGAGGTAGACGAGGGCAGCAGGTTCACCGCATGGCCTCGGCCGCGCGGACGATGTCCGCCAGCACGACGGCGGCGGTTACGTCCACGTTAGCTCCGGGGCCCTGGAAGAAGATGGGGTGGTCGCCGGTCCGGGCCGTGTGCACGACCACCGCGATCTCGCTGGCTCGCAGCGCCGCCAGCAGGGACCCCGCCTCGGCGGCGACTGTCTCGACGCCCGCGCGGATCACCCCGTTGGCACCGACGCGGGCGACGTACTGCACCTCGCCCACGCCGGCGGAGGCCACCCGCTGGCGCCATGCCTCGTCGGCTTCGGGAAGGCGGTCCCAAAACGCTGCGAGGGAGATCTGCTCTAGGGCCGTCGGGACCAGGCTTTCGACGGTCACCTCCGCAGGGTCGACGGCCAGCCCGACCTCACGCGCCAGCAGGGCCAGCTTGCGGGCGACGTCACGGCCGGAGAGGTCGTCGCGCACGTCAGGCTCGGTCAGGCCCGCCTCGCGGGCAGCGCGGACGGCTTCGGAGAACGGGTCTCCGGCGCGCAGCCGGTTCATCACGAACGACAGCGTACCCGACAGGACGCCTTCGATCTCGCGCACTTCGTCGCCCGTTCGCACGAGATCGCGCAGCCGGCCGACGATCCCGAGACCGGCGCCGACGGAGGCGTCGTAGAGGTAGGGAGCCTCGCCGAGGCGGGACGCCCGCTTGGCCTCGACCCATGCCGTCTGGCCCTGCGCCGTAGCCTCCTTGTTGGGCGTCACGACGGCCGCGCCAGAGCGGAGCCACGTCGGGTGGCGAGCGGCCACCTCAGGGCTCGCGGTCGCGTCGACCACGATCAACCGCTCCAGCCTCGCGGTGGCAATACGTTCGGTGAATCGAGCGAGGTCGGACATCGGAGCACCCGCCAGCTGGCGATGGGCTTGGCTGGGGTCGAGCCCGGCCTCGTCCCAGAGCAGCCGCTGGCTGTCGGCGAGACCAGCCAGAACGAGGTTGACGCCACTGGCGAGCAGTGCCGGACGCTGCGCAGAGAGCAGGTCCAGCAGCCGTTTCCCGAGCGTTCCCGCCCCGATGAGAACCATGTGCGCCCGAAGCCGCTGCATGGCGAAGGCCTCGTGCAAGGCGCGCACGGCCTGCGGCGCGTCCGCGTCGGCGACGACGGCGGAGATGGTGTGGTCTCCCCCGCCCTGCGCAACGGCGCGGACGTTCACGTGGGCATGCGCCAGCGTATCGAAGAAGCGTCCAGCGAGGCCCGCCGACCCGTGCAGCCCAGACCCGACCGCAGCCACGACGGCGCCAGCGGGCTCGACGTGGATCTCTCGAACATCGTCTCGCTCCATCTCTGTGGCCAGCGCTCGGCGCAGAAGCCCCGCGGCAGCGTCGGCCTGGTTCGCGCGGACCGCGAGCCCCAGGCTGCCTTCGGCAGATGCCTGCGCCACCAGCGACACGGGAATCCCTGCCTCCGCCAGCGGAGCGAAGACCCGCCTCGCCAGCTCCGGCACCTCCAGCGACGACGTGCCCTCGACACGGACCAGGGCCGCATCGCGGATCGCCGTCACGGCACGAATCGCTGGCTCTGCGTCGCCCGCGGGGCCGATCTCCGTGCCCGGCGCTTCCGGACGCAGCGTGTTCTTGATCTGGAGCGGAATGCCGCACCGCACCAGGGGACGCATCGTGCGCGGATGGAGCACCTTCGCGCCGAAGTGGGCCAGCTCGGCCGCCTCGGCATAGCTCAAGCGTGGGAGCGAATACGCGTCGGAAACCACACGCGGGTCGGCGGAAAGCACGCCGTCCACGTCGGTCCAGATGACGCACGCCGCGGCGTCCAAGGCGTCGGCGAGGATGGTCGCCGTGTAGTCGGATCCGGAGCGGCCGAGCGTGGTCGTCACGCCGTCCGCGGTGGAGGCCACGAAGCCAGTCACCACCGCAACGGCGTCCTCTGGAACGTCTTCCATGACCGCTCGCACCCGCTGGCGCGTCGTCGCGAAGTCGACGGCGGCCTCGCCGAAGGCATCGTCCGTGCGAACGAATGCCGTCGCGTCCAGGGCTACGGCCTCGTGCCCGACCGAGCGGAACGCCGCGGCCACCAGGGGCACCGAGGCCCGCTCGCCGGCGGACACGATGGCATCGCGGAACCGGGCCGAGCACTCGCGCAGCAGGGACACCCCGTGGAGTAGCTCGCCGATCTCGGTGAAGAGGGCCGCCTGCTGCTGGCGGAGCGACTCGCGATCCTCGTCTCGGGCGAGGCTGGCGAGGGCCGCCTCGTGGCGCTCGCGGACCTCGCGCAGAATCTGCCGATGCTCTCCGGTCCGTGCCACCGCGGCATCAATCGCCGCCAGCAGGCGGTCCGTCACGCCTCCGAACGCCGACGACACCACCACGCGGCGGTGCCCGCTGGCGTCGCCCATCGCAAGCTCCACGACGCGACGCACGCGGTCAGGCGTACCCACGGACGTGCCTCCGAACTTGGCGACGTGGATGGGACGGATGGACACAGCTGGCGAGGAAAGACGGAGCAAGCTACCGGACACCCCTAGGGGTCCTGGCTGCCGTGGGCGCGTCTTCGCTCGTGCTCCATTGACCGCCGCCGCCGCCGCCACCTATTTTCGACCTCCGCATGGGGCATTAGCTCAGTTGGTAGAGCACTTCGCTGGCAGCGAAGGGGTCAGCGGTTCGAATCCGCTATGCTCCACTCCGGCCCTCGGACCGTCCCGTCCGAGGGCTTTTTTATGGAGGACGGCTCCCGTGTTGACGATGCGGCTGAAGCGCAACGCCAGCGGAACACGACACACGGCGACTGGTGAGCGCCGCTGGCGCAGGACACCCGTCCGCGCACCGACTCCGTGGCTGCCTCCAAAGACCCGTTCCGCATCCTGTCTCTTCCGTACGACGCGGAGGACGCCGACGTGCGGAAGGCCTTTCGCCAGCGGGCACGCGAGACACATCCGGACCGTGGGGGCTCGCCGGAGGCCTTCCTCGAAGTGCGAGCGGCGTACGGGGCTCTCATCGACAATCGCGAGGCCGAGCGGCTCCGTTGGCAGCCCGAGCCAGCACCGCCTGGACCGGAGCCTCCACCGCAGATCGACCGGGCGATCTATCCCACGTGTACGGTGCGCATCAGCCGGACGCGCGACGGGCGTCGGCATATCGAGCACGACCTGGGGAGCCGTCCTGCCCGGTGGACGCCGGGCACTGCTCCACCGCCAGGTGGCACGTGCGTCGAACAGCACGCCAGCGGCAACGGCACCACCGGATTCGGCATCTGGCACATCCCCGTGGGTCCGTCGCAGTTCCGGAGTGTCTTCGGCCCGCTCCCCGCTGGCGCCGGGTGAGTGCCTCGCGATCTTCCGGGATGCTGTCTCCTGACCTCGTCGTCTTCGACCTCGACGACACGCTCCTAGACCATCGCGCCGCCGAGCGCGACGCCCTCGCCGATCTCCACGCGCAGCACCCAGAGATCGGCCGACAGGACCTCCCCCACGTCCAGGACACCTACCACGCCTGCAACGCGCCCCTCTGGCGCGACTTCGCGGCGGGCACGCTCAGTGCGGCCGACCTCAAACGCCGACGGTGGACCGACACACTGAAAGCCCTCCGGTGCGAAACCCTCGACCCCGGTGACGCCAGCCGGGACTATCTAGATCGCTACGCCGCCCACTGGCGGTGGACGCCGGGCGCGCGTGACGCCTACCTGTCGGTCACCGACGCGTACCCGGTGGCCCTCCTAACCAACGGATTCTCGGCTCAGCAGCGCGGCAAGCTGGCGCGGTTTCCTGAGTTGGAAGACCGGGCCAGCACGGTCGTCATCTCCGAGGAGGTCGGCGTGATGAAGCCTGATCCTCGCGTGTTCGAGATCGTCCGCCAGCGGGCGGCTGAGGCTCTGGACCGAGACATCGCACCAGCGTCCGTCCTGTACGTGGGCGACTCTTTCCGGTCCGATGTCCAGGGCGGGCTCGCCGCCGGGTGGCGCGTGGCGTGGTACCACGGCGAGGCGTCTGCGCCAGCGGGGGTGGTTTCCTTCGACCGCTGGCGGGCGCTGCTGGAGGCTCTCGGCCTCTGATCTGCCAGGGCCGGCGCGTTACAGGCCGAGCTGCTGGAGGAAAATGGACACTGCGGCCGGGTAGAGCAGAACGGTAAGTGCCAGTCCGCCGAGGGCGCCGCCGAGGTGTGCCTCGTGCGCCACGCGACCCATCTGGCGGTGCGACGCGTAGATCGACAGCACCACGTAGAGCACGGCGAACACGATCGCCGGCATCGGGATGATGAACATGATGCCGAGCATGGCGAACGGCTCGAAGAGGCAGAACGAGAACAGGATTCCGGAGATGGCACCGGACGCCCCGACCGCGGAGTACTGGATGTTGTCCTTATGGCGCCAGTAGGTCAGGGCGTTGGCCGCCAGCTCCGAGCCGATGTAGATGACGAGGAAGCGCACCGATCCCAACGCCGTCTCGACGTACGGCCCGAAGTAAAACAGCGTCACCATGTTGAACAGCAGGTGCGCGAAGCCGACGTGGACGAACCCAGCCGTCAGCCAACGGCTCCACTCCCGGTCGCGGATCACCCGGAATGGTCGGAACGCCCACTGGTCGATCAGCGCCGGGTTGACGAGGAGCGTGTACGCCCCAATCGCCACGTTCATCACGAGGAAGAACAGCGTGACGGGCGGAAGCGAGAGGAGGTCGGGCATGATCGGTGTGCAGGCCGGTCGGCTACCTTACGACATCGTGACGCCGCTGCTCCGCCCCGCCTTTTTCATCGTCGCTCTCGCGCTGGCTGCGTGCGGCGGGGAGCGGTCGCCGTACGTGGGCACCTGGCGCATGGCCGGGCCCGACTCGCTCAGCATGCGCTATCAGTTCTTCGGCGACGGCACGGCCCGCATCATCGAGCGCCCCGCTGGCGCCGAGCCACGCGTCTACGAGGCGCGCTACGACGTCCTCGGCGACTCCGTCCTGACGCTCGAAGACGAGGTAGGCAACGGGCGCTTCCGGATCCAACTCGACGGCGACACGCTTCGCCTCACGAACCCCGCCAGCGGGCTCACCAACGCCTGGGTGCGACTGTAAGGCCCGCTCCGCCCGCCGGGAAATGAGGAGACGGCAACTGGGGACTGGGCAATGGGAACTGGAAGAGCGTCTCTGGCGACCGTCTGCCAGTTCCCATTGCCAGTTACCTACTCCCCCGTGAGCGAAGCGAGCTCACACCACCGTGTCGATCCAAGCCCAGAGTTCGCCGATGCCCTGCTTCTTCTCTGCCGAGGTCAGGATGGTCGGCAACTCGATCCCGTACGGCGCCAGATGGTCTTTGACCCGGGCCACGGCCCGCTGGCGGTCGCGCTGCGTCAGCTTATCGGCTTTGGTGAGGGCGATCAGGTGCGGCGCTGAGCTCTCCAGCATCACCGCCGTCAGTTCCTCGTCCATCCGCGTCATGCCGTGCCGGCTGTCGACGAGCTGGACCACCGCACGCAGCGGCGCCCGTCGGTACGGCTCGTCCTGGGCGCGCTCGGTGACGTAGCGCCCGACGAGCCGTTGCCACTTCTCCCGCTGGCGCTGCGACACCTTCGCGTAGCCGTACCCCGGCAGGTCCACGAGGAACAGGTCCGGGTGGCCCTGTGGGTTGGGGTTCACGGCGTAGAAATTGAGCGCCTGCGTCTTGCCGGGCGTGGCGCTCGTCCGCGCCAGCTGTTTGCGGCGGAGGAGCGCGTTGAGGAGGCTGCTCTTGCCCACGTTCGAGCGGCCCGCGAAGGCGACCTCGGGAGCCGTGGGGGCCGGCAGCGCCGACCAAGACGGCGCCGCCAACACGAACTCGGCATGCTTGACCTTCATGAGACTCAGGGGTTCAAGGTCCAGGGTTCGCACGGTCCGGCGTCTGAGCCGACGACCCTTGAAACCTCGAACCCCGAGCCGCCTACGCTGCGGCCGCGAAGTGGCTGGCGACGGTCTCGCCGATCGCAGCAGGGTTCTCGACCGTCGTGATGCCGGCCTCGCGCATGGCTTCCAACTTGGCCTCGGCCGTGCCCTTGCCGCCCGAGACGATCGCGCCCGCGTGGCCCATCCGGCGGCCCGGAGGCGCCGTACGGCCCGCGATGAAGCCGAAGACCGGCTTCGACACGTTCTCCTTGACATAGGCTGCGGCCTCCTCTTCAGCCGACCCGCCGATCTCGCCGATCATGACGATGGCCTCTGTTGCCGGGTCTTCCTCGAACAGGCGGATCGCGTCGAGGTGAGTCGTCCCGATGATCGGGTCGCCACCGATGCCGATGGCCGTCGACTGACCGAGGCCGGCGCGCGTGAGCTGGTCGACAGCCTCGTAAGTGAGCGTCCCCGAGCGGGAGACGACACCCACGTTGCCCGGCGAGAAGATCATCGTCGGCATGATGCCGACCTTCACGCTGGCACCCGGCGTGAGCAGGCCCGGGCAGTTGGGGCCGACGAGCCGCACGCCCTTCTTGTCGACGTAGGGCCTGACCGGGATCATGTCCTGCACCGGAATGCCCTCGGTGATGCAGACGACCGTATCGACGCCGGCGTCCGCGGCCTCCAGGACCGCATCCGCAGCGAAGGCCGGCGGCACGAAGATCACGGACACGTTCGCGCCCTCCTTCTCGACGGCCTCGGAGACCGAGTTGTACACCGGGCGATCGAGGTGCGTCTGTCCGCCCTTGCCAGGCGTGACGCCCGCGACGACGTTCGTCCCATAGGCGATCATCTGCTCGGCGTGGAAGGTGCCTTCCTTGCCAGTGATGCCCTGGACCACCAGGCGGGTGTCTTTGTCGATTAAGATGCTCATGAAACGCGAGTACGAGGTGCTGAAGGAGTCGGTACGGAAGAGACGGAGAGGAGGATCGGCATGCCCCGTACCGGACACCCCGCACCGTGGACCGCTAGGGCTGTTGCGCGTCCGGGGGAGGCTGAGGAGCTGGAGACGGTGGCGCCGATGCCTGCGACTGGACGGGCTGCGATGCCTGGGGCTGAGCCGGCGGGGACGGCGGCAGCGGCTGGCGCCGCGGTGGCTCGACAGTCAGCTCCTGCTTGATGTCGTTGGTGGCATCCTTGAACTCGCGGATGCCCTTGCCGAGGCCGCGCGCGATCTCGGGGATGCGCTTGGCTCCGAACAGGAGCAGAATCACGAGGAAGATGAGGGCGATCTCGAACGGGCCGAAACTCATGACGGGACCGGAATCAAGCCGGAGATAGACGGTGCAAAGCTACATCCCGCCGTGTGGCGAGGGGCCCGGTGGCCACGGTCTTCGCGGAGTCCGCAGCCGCCAGCGGTCTCCGCCAGCGGTGCCCGCGGGTAGCTTCTCACACGCTCCCCCCTCCCCTGATGCCCCTCGACCGCGAGACGATCGCCGCCTGGCCCAAGGCCGAGCTTCACTGCCACCTCGACGGGTCGCTCCGCCTCGGCACCCTCATCGACCTCGCGCGCCAGCAGGGCAAGATCGACTTCCTCCCCGCGGACACCGAAGAGGGCATGGCGGAGGAACTGAAAAAGATCGACGGCTCGCCGACGTTGGAGGAGTACCTCAAGTGGTTCGGGTATTCGATCCCGGTGATGCAAACGCGTGACGCGCTCCACCGCGTCGCGTACGAGCTGGCCGAGGACATGGCCAATGACGGCGTGCGATACCTGGAAGTCCGCTACGGCCCGGTACTCCACACGGACGAGGGCCTCACGATGTGGCAGGTCAACGACGCCGTGCTGGCGGGCCTCGCCGAGGCAGAGCGCGAGTTCGGCATCCGCTCGGGGGTCATCGTGTGTGGACTGAGGGACCGACGCGAGAGCGCATCGCTGGCCCAGGCCGAGCTCGCGGCTGCATACCGCGGGCGCGGCGTCGTCGGGTTCGACCTCGCTGGGGGCGAGCGCGGCAACCCGGCCGAGATGCACGGCGCGGCGTTTTATCTCGCCCGCAAGGAGTTGCTCAACATCACGGTCCACGCTGGGGAGAGCTACGGGCCGGCCTCCATCCGGCAGGCGCTCTTCAAGTGCGGCGCCCACCGCATCGGGCACGGCGTCACGCTCGGCCAGGACCCCGAGCTGCTTCGCTACGTCGTCGACCGCCAGATCGCGCTGGAGGTGTGCCCCACCTCGAACGTGCAGACGCACGTCGTCGCGAGCTACGAGGCGCATCCCGTCGCGGAGTACGTCCGTGCCGGTGTACCAGTCACCATCAACACCGACAACACGCTGTTCAGCCACACGACGACGACGCAAGAGCTGTGGCTCGCGCACACGCGCTGCGGCATCCGATCGGATGCGCTGCGGGAGGTCGTACTCAACGGGTTCCGACACGCGTTCCTTCGCCACGGCGAGAAATGTGAGCTGCTCGAGGAGGTCACGCCTCTCGTCCGCACTCCCCAACCGGCATGATCCCATGCGCATCGTAGCTCTCGCCGTCCTGGTGCTGATGGCATTCCCCGCCAGCGGGCAAGACGGCGTTCTCTTCGACGCCCAGGACTGGCTGGTCGACGTCGAAGCCCTGCTGGACAGTCCCGCCCACGTGGAAGCCGACTGGAGCGTCTCGCGCGGCGCGCCCTGGAGCGAAGCCGATACCGCTCTCGGACTCCATCTGTCGTGCGACACGTATTACGATGGGACGTCGCTCGTCCACGATCCGGCACGCGGGGAGGACAACGCGCGACGCGGGTTCCTGGAGGCCATCCGCCTCGGTCAGGACGAAGGCGTCGTCGTCGTCCAGTGCGACTTCTGGGCCTACCAGGGCAGCTACGTTCTCGTCCACGTCGATGGGGACCGCGCCGTGGTCTACGAGGCCCCGGTCGTGCCGGGCGAGACGGACCTCCACGCCGCTGTTTTACCGACACCCAGCATCGATGTGGAGACGCGCACGCTCTCGACGTTTCTGAAGGCCCGTGGCCCCGCCGACTGCGGCACGTACGCACGCTATCGCCTGGGTGACCGCCGCCAGCTTCGAGCCCTCGAGGTACGCCAGCAGGACTGCCTCGACGACGACGTGGAACGTGCGCCAGGCGATGTCGACAGCTGGCCCGTGATTTACTCCGCCCCAGACTGATGGCAACCGTCGTTGTTCACCCGGTGGCCGCGCTCGCCGGGTCGCCGCAGCTTCCAGCCGACAAGTCGGTCTCGCACCGAGCGGCGCTCTTCGCGGCCATCGCAGACGGCGAGAGCGAGATCATCGGCTTCTCCGACGCAGCTGACCCCCACTCGACCTTGGCGTGCCTCCGTGGGCTGGGCGTGGAGATCGAAAAACGCGACGACGTGCTCGGCCCGGACGGCACGCCCAGCTTGTTCGTCCAGGGCCGCGGCCTCGACGGGCTTGCGGCGCCAGCGGGCCCCCTGGATTGCGGCAACTCCGGTACCACCATGCGCCTGCTGGCGGGCCTGCTGGCGGGCCGGCCGTTCGAGAGCACGCTCGTCGGGGACGCCTCGCTCTCCTCGCGGCCGATGGCGCGCATCGCCACCCCGCTGGCGCAGATGGGCGCGCGCGTGTCGATGACCGATGGACACGCACCGCTAGCGATCCAGGGACGTGACCTGAGCAGCATCGCGTACCGGCTGCCGGTCGCCTCCGCGCAGGTCAAGAGCGCGGTCCTGCTGGCGGGCCTCTCTGCCAGCGGCACGACGACGGTCGTCGAGCCGGTACCGACGCGGGATCACACCGAGCGGATGCTAGAGCTGGACGTGCTGTCGGTCGGCGGCGAACGGCACATCTCCGTAGAGCGCGGCCACGCGATCCGAGCGCGCCAGTGGGTCGTCCCACGGGACGTATCCGCGGCAGCATTCTTTCTCGTCGCGGGCAGCATCGCCGAGGTGGCGACGCTCCAGCTCTCCGGCGTGGGCCTCAACCCCACGCGGAGTGGCGTGGTGGATGTCCTCACCGCGATGGGTGCCTCCATCCGCGTCACGAATGAGCGCGAGCGGAGCGGCGAGCCGCTGGCGGATCTCAGCGTCGAGGCGCCCGGTGGCCTCCATGGCATCGAGATCGGCGGAGACATCGTGCCGAACCTCATCGACGAGATCCCGGTTCTCGCCGTGGCCGCGGCCTGCGCCAGCGGGCGAACCGTGATTCGCGACGCCGAGGAGCTTCGCGTCAAGGAGACCGACCGGATCGCGGCCACGGCTGCATTCCTCCGGGCGATGGGCGCCGCCGTCGAGGAGCGTTCGGACGGCCTCGTGATCGAGGGCGGGCGCCCGCTCACGGGCGCGGCGGTCGAGAGCCACCACGACCACCGCATCGCGATGGCCGCCGCCGTAGCGGCCCTCGTCGCCAGCGGGCCAACGACGATCCACGGCGCCGAGGCCGCGGCAGTCTCCTTCCCTACGTTTTGGGAGCAACTCGACGCAATCGCGCCTGGGTCCGTTACGCGGGGCTAGGCCTCTGCATCCGCCGCGCGAAGACGGAGGGAACACGACGCACGCCCCTTGGGCCAGCCCAGACGGGTTTCTACCTTGTGTACTTGCCCAAGGCACCGACTCCGATGCAGAACGATATCCACCCCGACTACCCGTTCATCACCGTCACGCTCGCGGACGGGACTGAGTTCACGACCCGCTCGACGAGGGGCAACGATTACCGCTCTGAGGTCGACTCGTCGAACCACCCGTTCTACACGGGCAAGAAGACGATGGTCGACACAGCCGGCCGCGTCGAGAAGTTCATGCGGCGCTACGGCAAGTCCCAGGCGAAGCAGGCCGAAGCGGCTGCCGAGGAGAACGAGGGCTAGGCCCCTCTCCAAAATGAACGTCTGCGAGGCGGGTGGCCGGGTGCCACTCGCCTCTTCCTGTTCTTGGCCTCTGCCCCACGTGGCGACCGGCGCGAATGCGGACGCCAGCAGGACGGAAGCTCTGGCTAGGGACGCAGGAGCACCTTGCCCCGGTTCTTGCGCTCCTCGATGTAGCGGTGCGCCTCGGCGGCTTCCGCGAGCGGAAACACGCGGTCGACATACGGGCGGATGTCCCCGCGCTCGGCGTAGCTCAGGAGCACGCGCATCCACCCGGCCACCAGGTGAGGGACGTGCCACAGGTGGCCCACGTTGACACCGAGGACGCCGTGGTTCTTGCTGATGAGTGAGATCGGGCTCATCCGCCGCCACGGGATCTGGGCGACCATCTTCAGAAGGCCCAGCTTGCCACTACCGGCCACCGACGAGATCCCGTACACAACAACCCGGCCCGACGGGCGGAGCACCTCCAGGCTGCGCGCCCAGTGCTTACCGCCGATCGGGTCGAGCACCAGATCCACGCCCTCGCCGTCGGTCAGCTGGCGTACGGCCTCGACGAAGTCGCCTGTGCGATAGTCGATGGCGTGGTGATAGCCCCGCTGGCGGACGTACTCGTGCTTGGCAGGCGAGGCGGTTCCGAAGAGCTCGGCACCGTAGATCGTCCCGAGGTCGGCACAGGCCGTCCCCACGCCGCCGGACGCGCCATGCACCAGCACGCGGACGCGCTCGCCGCCGAGCTCTCGGGCATGGCGAAGGCTCCCCATGACGATCATCATCTGGAACGCCGTGAGGTAGTTGACCGGGATGGAGGCGGCCGTCTCGGCCATCATCCCTTCCGGCCTCGGGTACACCGCGATCTCAGGGACGACCACGTGCGAGCTGTATCCGCCGAATCGTGTCAGCGCGACGACCCGGTCGCCAGCGGACACGCTGGTGACCCCCTCCCCGACTGCGCCGACGGTACCGGCGACCTCGTACCCGACCACGGCTGGCAGGTCTGGAGCATCTGGATAGAGCCCCTGCCGAGCCAGGATGTCGGCGAAGTTGATGCCCGCCGCCTCGACCTCGATCAGCACGTGGCCCGGCCCAGGAGTCGGGTCCGGTGCCTCTCGCAAGTCGAGAACATCCGGCGGCCCGGAACGAGGGATCCAGATCTGCTGCATGGAGGGGTGCGTCTAGGATCCGAACGCGCCAGCGGAAGCGCCTTGCTGGATCCCGCTGGCGCGAGGAGTGAACTTGAGAACTGAACGCCTCCCGCCGATGCGAGTTTGCACGGCCCTCTTGCCCGCCATGTCTGAGCTAAACGTCGTCCGCCTGATCGCGCAGAAGCGCGACGGGAGCACCCTGTCACCCAACGAGATCAAGGACTTCATCGCCTTCTACACCGCTGGCGAGGTCCCGGACTACCAGATGGCGGCCTTCCTCATGGCAGCGTACCTCCGCGGGCTGGACGCCACCGAGACCACGGCGCTCATGGAGGCGATGCTCTACAGCGGCGAGGTTCTCGACCTAAGCGACATCGCTGGGCTCAAGGTGGACAAGCACTCCACTGGAGGGGTCGGCGATAAGGTGTCGCTGGTGCTGGCGCCGCTCGTGGCAGCATGCGGTGTGCCGGTTCCCATGATCTCGGGCCGAGGACTCGGCCACACGGGCGGCACCCTAGACAAGCTGGAATCGATTCCAGGCTTCGACGTCGGTCTAGACATCGGTCGCTACCGCGAGGTGCTCCAGAGCGTCGGCACCGTTCTGATTGGGCAGACGGACGAGATCGCGCCCGCGGACCGCGAGTTGTATGCCCTTCGCGATGTGACGGGAACCGTGGAGTCGATCCCGCTGATC
>JBCDLV010000024.1:0-19119 GCA_038744895.1 Bacteroidota bacterium
GGAACCGGTCCCGGACCATGTCGACCGACCCATCGGCGGAGTCGTTGTCGACCACGAAGACCTCCGCAGCGAGACCCTCGGACGCCTTCTGGACGGAGCGGAGGGCCTGCTCCAGGAACTCGCGGACGTTGTACGTCACGATGACTACCGACACGTCTACCGCGCCAGCGGCGGCTGGGGTCTGGAGCGGTACCTCGGAGCGGAGGGGGGGAGAGGCCGGCATCGTGCGCAAGGTAGAGCCAGACCTGTCGGACCAATGAGAAGCGATCCCGGAATGCCCAGGCCAGACAGGCCGGTGCGGGGTCCTGCTGGCGACGCCTCCGCCAGCGGAACTCTCTGGGAACACGGTTCTCTCTGTGGCAGGCGGCTGCAGGACGGGTGAGCTTCTGCCGTCTCGTCCAACGCGGTATGTCCGTGACGCCCTGGGCTCGCGAGGTGCGTGAAACGCTCGCGCTTGCAGTCCCCCTCGTACTCGTTCAACTCTCCCAGATGTCGATGAGCTTCGTCGATGTCGCGATGGTTGGGCGTCTGGGAACCGAGGCGATGGCGGCGATCGTCCTGGGCTCGACGACGTATTTCACGACGACGCTCATCGGGGTCGGGGTTCTGGTGGCCGTCCAGCCGATGGTCTCGCAAGCCGTCGGCGGTGGCGACGAGGCCCAGGCGGCGCGAGCTGCCCGCCAGGGGCTTTGGCTGGCTGTCATCCTCGGAGCGCCAGCGGTGGTCGTGTTCGGCTTCTCCGAGACGCTCCTTCTGGCGGCTGGTCAGGATCCAGAGACGTCCGCCCTGGCTGCCGAATACCACCGTGCGATCCGATGGGCCTTTGTGCCCAACCTGTGCTTCACGGCGCTCCGAGGGCTCTGCGAGGGGAACGCCCGCCCGCGCCCTGTGCTGGCGGTGACGCTGGTCGGCGTCGGCGCAAACGCGGCGTTCAACTATGTGCTCATGTACGGCGCCTTTGGCATTCCTGCGATGGGGCTGGTCGGGACAGGGTGGAGCTCTGCCTTGACGACACTCTTGATGTTTCTCCTCCTGGCGGCGTACGTGCGTCGAGGGCCTCTCGCCAGGTTTCGTGTGTTCGCAGGCCTGCGCCAGCCGGACCTGGCGACCCTTCGAGAGCTCTTCCGGTTGGGATGGCCCATCGGGGTCGGCTTCGGGCTCGAAGCAGGCCTGTTCATGATGGCGACGCTCATGGTGGGCCGCCTGCCAGACCAGGTGGTCGCCCTAGCGGCCCACCAGATCGCCCTCAACGCGGCGAGCGTCACCTTCATGGTGCCGCTCGGGATCGGGATGGCAGGAGGGATCCGGGTGGGCCAGGCCGCCGGCGCTGGCGACCTCGACGCTGCCCAACGTGCCGGATGGACAGCGACCGCCATCGGCGCAGGCTTCATGGCTTCCTCCGCCATGCTGTTCTGGCTCGCTCCGGAGGCGGTCGTGTGGGTGTACGCAGGCACGACTCCGCCAGCGGACGTCGCAACGCTGGCAGCGGCGCTGCTCGGGGTCGCGGCCGTGTTCCAGCTCTTCGACGGCGTCCAAGCGACGGTCGCCGGGGCCCTTCGCGGCCTCAAGGACACACGCGTTCCCATGCTCATTGCGGCCATCTCCTACTGGGGCATCGGCTTAACGACGGCGTGGTGGGCAGGCGTCGTGCAGGGGAACGGAGCGCCCGGTCTGTGGTGGGGCCTCACGCTGGGCCTCGCGGCTGCCTCCGTCCTGATGTCGCACCGATTCCGCCAGCAGACCAGGCCGGCATGAGGGTCGTGGAGCGTCCGCTGGCGCCCGGAAAGCGAGTCCGCTGGTTCGTACTCGGGATTTTCTTCGCGGACACCCAAGTTTGCCCAATGTTTGGACTGCTGGCGCCCCCGAGAACGGATCGGGTGGACGGACCTTTCGACCTATCTTTGAGTCGCCTAGGAGGGGTCCGATATACCTTCGCGGGCACAGCCTCAACCCCCCGAGAGGGCATCCATCTCTAGCGGCTTATGGCCCAGCTTTTTCCGCGCCGAGCAAACACCCTCCCAACGCTCTCGTTGTTTGGTGCAGCCGGTGGCGGTGTCTTCGCAGTCCTGCTGGCGTGGTATTACCTGTCGCCGGAGTTCTACGAGGTGGGGTACCAGCCGGAGCAGCCGGTTCCGTACAGCCACGCCTTCCACGCAGGGGAGCTCGGGATGGACTGTCAGTATTGCCACAACCACGTGGCGCAGAGCCCGCACGCCAACGTGCCGCCTACGCAGACGTGCATGAACTGCCACGGCGTGGTGGCGACGGATTCTGAAAAGCTGCTGCCGGTCCGTGAGAGCTGGGCCACCGGGGTGCCCATCGAATGGGTGAAGGTGCACCACTTGCCCGACTACGCCCAGTTCAGCCACGCGGCACACGTCAACGTCGGTGTGGGCTGCGCCAGCTGTCACGGCCGTGTCGACCAGATGGGCGAGGAGGGTGTCTACCAAGTGGAGCCGCTGTCGATGGGGTGGTGCCTGGAGTGCCACCGCGCGCCAGAGGAGCACCTCGTCCCCGTCGAGGAGGTCACCAACCTCGCCTACCTCGAAGAGATCAGGGCCGACGACGATCGCTACGCCGCCTACATAGCGACCAACCTAGAGCGAATCGAGAACGAAGGCATCAATCCCCCTCAGAACTGCTCCGCCTGCCACTATTGACGAGTTCGCCGTGCAGCGATCCGGCCCGCTGGCGGCCCCGGACACGCTGGTCTCACCGCATGAACTCTGAATCCACCCCATGATCGAGCTCGACGTCCTAAGCGCTGCCGACCGTGCAGCCGACGAAGATGCCCAGTCTGCGCTGGGGGCTGCGCCTACGTGGCGGAGCCGAGAGGCCAAGGCTGGGATACTCGACCCCTCCGTCGCCAACGACGAGTTCCTGGCCGATGCCGTCGGAGACGGCGATGCCGGGCCTAGCCGACGGACCTTCCTGAAGGTGATGGGTGCCAGCGCGGCGTTCGCTGGCATGACCGGCTGCCGCCGGCCCGTGGAGACGATCCTTCCCTACGCGCGGAAGCCCGAGGACGTGATCCCGGGCATCTCGACCTACTACGCCACGGCCATGCCTCTCGGGGGCGTGGGGTATGCCCTGCTGGCGGAGAGCCACGAGGGGCGCCCCACGATGGTGCACGGCAACCCCGAGCACCCGCTGGCGAAGGGCGCCACGGACGTCTTTGCGCAGGCCTCCATTCTTCAGCTCTACGATCCGGACCGGAGCCGCCACGTGCATCGTCGCGGCAGGGACAGCCGAGACGACTTCGCTCAGGAGCGATCCGACTGGGGCGCGTTCGTCGCTGAGGCCGCTCGGCTTCGCCAGCAGGGCTCTCGCGTGGCGGTTCTCGCGGAGCCGTCGGCGAGCCCGACGCTGGACGCCCTGCGCCAGCGGTTCCTCGATGCCACCCCAGGCGCGCGCTGGATCACGATCGGAGCGCATCTCGACGACGCGCAGGCGCTCGGCACACAGGCGGCTCTCGGCCGGCCTGCTCGCCCGCTTTACCGGTTCGCCAGCGCAGACGTGGTCGTGGCATTCGATGCCGATTTCCTCGGCGCGGACGATGCCAACGAAACCTGGAACACGCGCGAGTACGCGGCCTCTCGAAAGATCGACGAGCGCGGCACGATGTCCCGCTTGTATGCCGTCGAGAGCACGATGACGACGACTGGCGGCATGGCGGATCACCGCCGCGCTGTCAAAGCCGCCGCCGTCCCCTTTGTGGCAGCAGCGATCGCCGAGGGGCTGGACGTTTCTACAGGAGCCTCTGCGACGATAGCAGAAGACCTCCAGCCGTTCGTGGACGCCATTGTCGAGGATGTGCGTGCCGCCGGCGGCAGCGCCGCGTTCGTCGCCGGGCCGACCCAGCCGCCAGAGGTTCATGCGCTTGTCGCGGCTCTGAATGGCCGGTTCGGCACGTCCGTGGTCGAATACCTCGATACCGAGCAGGGGCCCGTTTCACCCGTGGGTCCTCAATTGCGGGCGCTTGTCCGCGACATGGCCGCGGGCAACGTGGACGTGCTGTTCATGCTCGGAACCAACCCGGTTTACACCCTACCCTCCGAGCTCGGGTTCGGCGAGGCCATGAGCCGGGTGTCGACATCGATCCATCTCGGGCTGTACCGGGATGAGACCGCGCAGCGGGCTACCTGGCACGTCCCGCGGACCCACTACCTCGAAAGTTGGGGGGACGTCCGCGCCTACGACGGGACACTCACCATCGCACAGCCGCTGATCGCTCCCCTGTACGGGGATGCGCACTCGGACCTGGAGGTGCTCAACACGCTCCTGACGGGCCGTAACAACACGGGATACGATCTCCTGCGCCGGTCCGCACGGACCTACCTCCAGGGCGACTACGAGACGGCATGGCGCACAGCCGTCCACGACGGCTTTATCGCCGGCACGGGGTTCGCCTCCCTCGGGCCCGGTGGAGGCTCCGCAGACCTGTCCGGCCTCACCCCCCCGGAGGCCGACTCTCAGGAGTTGGTCATCCGCGTCAACCCGACCCTGTACGACGGATCGTTCTCGAACGTGACCTGGATGCAGGAGGCGCCGCACCCCGTCACAAAGGTGACCTGGGACCCGGTGGCCCTGGTCTCGCCGCGCACTGCCCTGGCGCTCGGCCTCGACGATGCAGGGCGTTTCGAGGACAGCCACGACGACCGCTACGAGGGCACCGAGCTCCAAAAAGGCAAGCACTACGCGAAGGTGGTCCGCATCCGGACCGCCAGCGGGGGCAGCGTGGAACTCCCCGTGTGGGTCCAGCCTGGGCAGCCGGACGACTCGATCACCGCGTTCCTGGGATACGGTCGCAGCCTTGCCACGGACCGCGAGATCCGCGACCGCGGCCTCATCGAACGGCTCGTCAACGTCGATACCGACGTGTACCGCCCGGGGCCCGTTGCCAACGGGGTGGGCGAGGAGCTGAGCGCCGGAGCCGTCTCCGCTCGTGCCGAGACGTGCCGCCCGCTGGCGGGGGGCGTGGCCGCCATCGAGTCCATCGAGCAAGTCGCCGATGGGTACCTGCTGGCGAGCACGCAAGACCACGGCACCATGAACGGGCGGAAGATCGTCCGCATGGCCACCGTCGACGAGTACCAGGCCGACCCCGAGTTCGCCAAGATCAAGGACCACTACGTCGCGGATACCCCCTGGGAGCAGTTCGATCCGCTCTGGGGGGAGGACAACGAGGCGTCCAACGACCCTCGGATTGCCGAGGCGATGTACTCCGAGAACCAGTGGGGGATGACCATTGACCTCAACGCGTGCACGGGCTGCAATGCCTGCGTAATCGCGTGCCAGGCCGAGAACAACATCCCGGTCGTGGGCAAGGACCAAGTCTCGCGCGGCCGTGAGATGCACTGGGTCCGGATGGATCGCTACTACGTGGGCAAGGACGAGAACGACCCCGGCATGGTCTCCATGCCGATGATGTGCGTCCACTGCGAGAACGCTCCGTGCGAGCAGGTCTGCCCGGTGAACGCGACCGTCCATAGCCCGGACGGGATCAACGCGATGGTGTACAACCGCTGCATCGGCACGCGGTACTGTGCCAACAACTGCCCATACAAGGTTCGGCGGTACAACTTCTACAACTGGACCAAGACGCTCCCGTTGGAGGTCCAGATGCAGTCCAACCCGTACGTGACGGTCCGCTACCGCGGCGTCATGGAGAAGTGCACGTTCTGCGTGCAGCGGATCCGGGCGGCCCAGCAGGCGGCGCACATCGAGAACCGAGAGGTCCTGTCGAGCGAGATCCAGTCGGTGTGCGAGAGCGCCTGCGCCTCCGGTGCCATCGTGTTCGGCGATCTCAACGATCCCAACAGCGAGGTGTCCCGGACCAAACAGAACCCGCGCAACTACGCGCTGCTCGCGGAGCTCGGCGTCAAGCCACGGCTAACGTACCTGGCTCGTCTCCGGAACCCGCACCCGAACCTGTCGACGCCGTTCGATTACGACGAGGACGGCCACGGCGGTGGCGACCACAGCGACCCTGCTGAAGCCCCTGCCGAGCCTGCCGCCTAGCCCACCGAGCCTGTGGCCACAACCACCTCAAAGTCCGCATACGCCAGCCTAGGCGGCGACGGCGCCCCCGCCTATCCCGACGGGACGCCGAAGACGCTTGAGGATGCGCCTCTCGTTCGCGGCAACCTGTCGTTCCACGACGTCACCGAGCTGGTCTGCCACCACACGGAGAAGAAGACGCCGATCGGGTGGTTTATCGCCTTCGGCGTAGCGCTAACCGGTGTCGGGATCCTTGGTCTCGCGATTGCCTACCTCGTTTGGAACGGGCCGGGCGTGTGGGGCCTGACCAACCCAGTCTTCTGGGGATGGGCCATCGTCAACTTCGTGTTCTGGGTGGGCATCGGTCACGCCGGAACGTTGATCTCCGCCATTCTCTTCCTCTTCCGCCAGAAGTGGCGGACGTCGATCAACCGAGCGGCGGAGGCGATGACGCTTTTTGCGGTTGCGTCGGCGCTGCTGTTCCCAACGTTCCACGTCGGGCGTGTCTGGGTCATCTATTGGACGCTTCCGCTGCCCAACCAGATGGCGATGTGGCCCAACTTCAAGAGCCCGCTGCTCTGGGACGTGTTCGCGGTCAGCATCTACGGGACGGTCTCGCTGCTCTTCTGGTACGTCGGCCTGATTCCCGACCTGGCGACGGTCCGCGACCGGGCGGTCCGCATGGGCAAGACGCTTCGCGCGCGCATCCTAGGCTTCTTCGCGCTCGGGTGGACCGGATCCAACCGCGCGTGGCGCCACTACGAGCGGGCGTACCTCCTGCTGGCGGGGCTGGCGACGCCTCTCGTCCTCTCGGTCCACTCGGTGGTGTCGTTCGACTTCGCCGTGTCGCTGATTCCGGGGTGGCACACGACCATCTTCCCGCCTTACTTCGTCGCAGGCGCCATCTTCTCAGGCTTTGCGATGGTGGTCACTCTGATGGTGGTGGCGCGCAAGGTGTTCGATCTGGAGAACCTGATCACGATCGACCACCTGGAGAAGATGAACATCATCATCTTGCTCACGGGCACGATCGTTGGCTTCGCGTACATCACGGAGTTCTTTATGGCCTGGTACTCGGGGGTCGAGTATGAGCAATACCAGTTCTTCGGCGTCCGGATGACTGGTCCCTATGCGTGGGCATACTGGACGATGATGTCCTGCAACCTGATCTTCCCGCAGGTCTTCTGGGTCAAGAAGTTCCGCCGGTCGATTCCGATCATGTTCGCGATCTCGATCACGACCAACATCGGGATGTGGTTCGAGCGTTTCGTGATCACGGTGACGTCGCTGCACCGCGACTTCCTGCCGTCGAGCTGGGACTACTACTCGCCGACGCTGTGGGACGTGCTGCTGTACATCGGCTCGTTCGGGCTCTTCTTCACGTTGTTCCTCCTGTTCCTCCGCTTCGTGCCGATGGTGGCCATTGCAGAGGTGAAGGGTGTGATGCCGCAGGCCGATCCGCACTTCTACCACCACTCGGGCGACGGCCACGCGGGAGGCGCCGGCCACGTTGGCGATGGCGACGGGCTGCCGCACGAGGTGACGCCCTACTCGGACGAGGCGCATGCCGAGGGCACAGCGCCAGCCGGCGATGCGCCGCTCGCCTCCGGCGCCGGCGGGCCCGCTGGCGACGCGGACACCGACGACCCTACCGCCTAGACCGATGCTCAACACCATCCGCCAGCGGATCGAGGACCGGTCCAATCAGAATGTGGGGCTCCTCGCGGAGTTCTCCGACCCGGGCGCGCTCGTGCACGCCATCGAAGAGCTCCGAGGCAAAGGGTACACGCAGCTCGATACGTTCAGCCCGTTCCCGATCCACGGGATGGACCGCGCGATGGGCCTCGGGGTGAGCCCGCTCGGCTACATGGTCTTCCTCGGAGGCATCACGGGTGGGTTCCTGGGCTTCTTCCTCCAGTGGTACACGAGCGACGGCCCACAGCTCGACTGGGTGGATGTGATCCTCCAGGGCTACCCGATCAACATTTCGAACAAGCCGCTCTTCGCGTGGGAGTCGTCGATTCCCGTGATGTTCGAGCTCACCATCCTGTTCTCGGCGCTGACGGTCGTGGGCGGGATGCTGGCGCTCAATGGGCTTCCCAAGCCGTACAACCCGCTCTTCTTCTCCGACCGCTTCGGCCGGGCAACCGACGACGGCTTCTTCGTCCACGTCTCCATGCGGGACCGCTCGTTCGACCGTGCCCAGACGGCCGCGGACCTCTCGGACATCGGCGCCCTTGCGATCGAGTACGTCGACCACGACGGTGCCGTCGAAGTGTCCGAAACGGGTGAGCCTGTCGCGGCAGACGACGCGCAGGCCGCCCAGACCCCTCTTCCTGTCCTGCCAGAGCACTCACCAGGTGAATAAGTGCGCGGGACGAGAGGATGCGCCCTCGCCAGAGGGCAAGTCAATCGCCCTGCCGACGCATCTCGCGCCACGAACCAACCCGATGCTTCATCGCTCCCTCCTGGCCCTTTCCATGCTGGCGCTCGCCCTGAGCGGCTGCCGAGGCATGAAGAGCGAAAAGCCCCCGATCCACCCGAACCTCAACATGGACTATGTCCAGCGGTTCGAGGCGCAGGAGGCCAACCCGCTCTTCGCGGACGGCGCGTCCATGCGCCAGCCGGTGGCCGGTACGGTCGCTCGCGGCAACCTCCGGGTCTCTGCCAACGCGCCCTTCGAGTTCGGCCGCACCGAGGATGGGGCACTGGTGGAGCAGATTCCCATCGAGGTGACGCCTGCGCTGATGGAGCGCGGTCAGGATCGCTACGAGGTGTACTGCTCGATGTGCCACGGCATCGCCGGTGACGGCCGGGGCCCGGTGGCCGTCGGCAACGGAGGCCTAGGGTACGGATTCCAGGTGCCGAGCTACCACACCGACGCGCTCCGCGCACGCGAGGACGGCTACATCTACGACGTAATTGCCAACGGGCTCAACTCGATGGCGAGCTACGGCCACGAGATCGCGGCGGCCGACCGGTGGGCGGTGGTCGCCTACGTGCGCGCCCTCCAGCGAAGCCAGGCCGCGACCGCCGACGACGTGCCGGAGGCCGAGCGCCAGCGGCTCGAAGAGGCCAACCCCTACGTCCCCATCAACTAGAGCTCCGAGCCTCGCGTCACCCCATGGCGAACCGCCTCACCCGTCTTCTCTTCGATCCGGTGCATGCCGACCCTGATCGCGTTCCAGCGCGCTTCCGGTTCGCTGGCGACTCGCGGTGGTGGACGATCCCGCTCGGGGCGGGCATACTGCTGCTGGCGGTCGGGCTGGCGGTCCTGCTCGGCGACATGCAGCGGTTCCTGTTCGCCTACCTCATCGGCTGGAGCTTCTGCGTCTCGATCTCGATCGGGTCTCTGTTCTTCGTCCTGATCCAGCACATCACCAAGGCGCGCTGGAGCACGACGATCCGCCGTATCCCAGAGACACTGGCCGCGAGCTTCCCGCTCCTGGCGATTGCAGGTATCCCCATCCTGCTCGGGATGTACGACCTGTATCACTGGACGCACAAGGAGCTCTTCGACCCGACGTCACCGGAGTACGATTGGCTCGTGGCAGGAAAGAAGGAGTACCTGAACACGCCCTTCTTCCTGGTCCGCTACGTCCTGTACTTCGCCATCTTCTCGTGGATCGGCGGCAAGCTGTACACGCTCTCGGTGCGAAACGACACCGACCCGAATCCGGAAACGACGCTCGCACTTCGGAAAGTCAGCGCCTACGGAATCCCGCTCTGCGGTGTCTCGACGGCGTTTGCGTCCTACGATTGGATCATGTCGACGGACCCGCACTGGTTCTCGACGATGTTCGGCATCTACTTCTTTGCGGGTTGCTTCCTGGGTGCCCTCGCGTTCATGGCGTTCATGGCACTCCTTCTCCGGAAGGGGGGGATGCTGACGGACATCGTTACCACGGAGCACACGCAGGACGTTGGGAAGTTCATGTTCGGCTTCGTGGTGTTCTGGACGTACATCGCCTTCAGCCAGTACATGCTCTACTGGTACGCGAACCTGCCGGAGACCATCATCTGGTTCCACAAGCGGTTCGATGGGGGGTGGGCGACCGTCGCGTGGTCGCTGCTGATCTTCAACTTCATCCTGCCGTTTATCCTGCTGTTGCCACGTGCGTCCAAGCGCATCGCACCGGTGCTGGCGACGATGGCGGTGTGGGTCCTCGTGATGCACTGGGTGGACCTGTGGTGGATCACGATGCCCGCCATGTATGTCTCCTACGACGAGGCCTACGCCGCGATGCAAGTCGGCAGCGACCTGATCGCCAGCCTCGACGTGGTGCCGCCGTCCGACGGTGAGGCCGCCAGCGGGTTCACCGTCCACGTGGTGCAACCGCACCTCCCGCTGGCGGAGATGGCAGTGTGGCTGGGGCTGTTCGGGCTCTACGTGGGAGCGTTCTTGCTGCGCCTGAAGCGCCATGCGCTCACGCCCTACGGCGACCCCTACTTCGCCGACTCCCTGCGTTTCGAGAATGTGTAGGTGCCGTTCGCGTGCCAAGGCCGGATCGCCATTTGAGCCGTTGCACGTAACTTTCAATACAGACTGAAAACAAGCGGGAAGCGCCCCCGTTCACTGACTCCATGAGCGACCAGGTTCCCCCGACACCCCCACACGACGACCTTCCGGAAGACGCCAGCCCGACCCCCGCTGGCGCCGGTGAGGGCGCCACAGGTTCCGAGAGCACGCTCTCAGAGAAAGTACCGGCCGTGCGCCCTGAACAGGATGAGCCGAATGGTCCGCTGGCGGGTCTCGTCGCCACGGCCGCGGCGGAGGTCCGAGAGGAAGCCGCCAAGCTTCAGGGCAGCGAAGACCCCGAGGCCGAAGCCCTCCTGGCCCAGATGGGCGTCGAGGAGGAAGGCATCGAGTCGGGGCAGCTGCTGGGGCTCGTCGCCGCGACCCTCGTGACGGTCGGCGCGCTGGCGACGACGCTCATCCTGCTGTTCTACATCCCGTACCGAACTCAGGTGGGCGACAGGGCAGACCAAAGCGCTCAGTACATCGAGCGTCAGGTGCTGGAGACCGAAGCGCTCGGGAAGCTCACGCAATACACGCGCGCCGACTCGGTCTACGGCGTTCCGATCTCGCAAGCGATGGGCCTCGTCGTGGCGGATTACGGCACCGGCGACGCCGAAGGCCTCCCGACCAACCGCGCCGAATGGAACCTGCTTCCCGTGATGCTGGGCCCAGGGCGCGCAGTCCAGAGCCCGGAGCCACGCCCCGACATTCTCCCGGCTGTAGCCTCAGAGCTTCCAGCGGAGGCGCCTGCTAGCGCTCCGGACCTTGAGAGTGGCGAGGCAACTGAAGCGAGTGACGTAACAGAAAGCGAATGACCCGAACGGCCCTCCTGATCCTGAGCCTCGGTGCCGCGCTCGCCACGAGCCCGGCTGCCCAGGTGATGCGCGGCCCGGCCGCGCCGCTGGATGGCCAAGAGGGACAAGGACCGCTGCCCAACCGCCTCGCCGGCAAAGTCGGCATTGAGGAAATGCTTGGCGACCAGGTGCCACGAGACCTCACCTTCCTGAATGAGGAAGGGGATGAGGTTCAACTGGCGACGCTGCTCGACGGCGAGCGCCCGCTGGCGGTCGCCTTCGTCTACCACTCGTGCCCGATGTTGTGCAGCCTGGTGCTGGACGGTGTCGCCGAGGCCGTGGCCTCGACAGACCTGGTGCTCGGGGAGGACTACCAAGTCCTCGCCGTATCGGTCGACCCCAGAGACACGCCTGCGCGGGCCGACAGCGTCAAGGCCCGGTACGTCCGCTCCGATGGCGTCGGTGACCCCGAGGCCTTCCACATGTGGACGGTCGGCGGGGAGCACGAGGAGAGCGTCCAGCGACTCGCTGAGGCCACCGGGTTCCGGTATGCCTACGACGCTCGCACTGGCGAGTACGCCCACGCCGGGTCTCTCATCCTCCTGAGCCCGACGGGCACGGTGACGCGTTACCTGTATGGCATCAACTATGCCGGTCGCGATTTCAAGCTCGGCCTCGTGGAGGCGAGCCAGGGGAAGGTGGGCACGGCCTTTGATCGGTTCCTCATTACCTGTTACGAATACGACGAGGACGCACAGTCGTACTCGCTCGCCGTGCTCAACATTGCCAAGATCGCAGGGGCCGCGCTTCTGGTCGTCTTCGGAGGCCTTCTCCTGTACTGGTGGCGCCGTGAGGCCCGCCGCCAGCCCGACGGCTGGGACGACGCGCTCCCTGCTGCCGGATAAGCACATTCTGTCTCGCTCCTCTGGAGCACACCCCTTACATGCTTCGACTCGCAGTCCTACTCCAAGCAGCCGCCGACTCGGTGGTCCTCGACGAACGCACGTCGTTCTGGACGGAAGGCGGTTCTCTGTGGCTCCCACCGCAAGAGTCGACGACGGCCCACGAGGTCGACTCGCTCTTTTACTTCATCCTCTACACGAGCCTCATCCTCACGCTCATCGTGACCGCGGCGATGGTCTACTTCGTGTGGAAGTACCGCCGCAAGAACAACGCCGACCGCCCGGTCGACGTCATCGAGAGCAAGTGGCTGGAGCTGAGTTGGGTCACCATCCCGACGGTCCTCGTGCTGGTCGTGTTCTTCTGGGGCTTCCGGTCCTACGTGAGCACGTCGATCCCTCCCAGCGATGCCATCACGATCAACGTGAAGGCCCACAAGTGGGCGTGGACGTTTGAGTACGGCAACGGCATGCAGGGCTTCAGCGAGGTCTGGGTCCCGGTCGGACAGCCGATCCGGTTGGAGATGACCAGCCGCGACGTCCTCCACAGCTTCTACGTCCCGGAGTTCAGGATCAAGCACGACGTAATCCCCAACCGTTTCTCCTACGTGTGGTTCGAGGCGCCAGAGGAGGGGACGTATCAGGTGCTCTGCACGGAATACTGTGGCACGGCCCACTCCAACATGGGCGCCAAGATCCACGTCGTCTCCCGGACCGAGTACTACCAGATCTTGCAGAACGGCCCGCCAGGGCAGGGCCCGCTGCCGCCGGCCGAACTCGGCGAGATGCTGTACACGCAGCGCAACTGCAACACCTGCCACTCGATCGACGGCTCCGCTGGCGTGGGCCCATCGTGGCTCGGCCTGTGGGAAGCTCCGCGCCCGGGTAGCCCGCAGGGCGTGGCGAATGAGGAATACATCGCTGCGGCAATCCTGTACCCTCAGGAGTACTACGCACCAGGATACGAGGGCGTCAACATGCCCGGATACGAGGGGCAGCTTGACGAAGAGCAAGTTGCAGGCCTCGCCGCCTACATCCGCCTCATCAACGACGCCGCCACCGAGTCCGACCTGACCCTCGACGCCCCCGCCGACTCGACCGGATCGGACACCGCCCCGCCAGCGGGCGACGGCATGGACGACACCGCTACCTCGACCGAGTAAACGCCCCCGACCCGCTGGCGGCCACCGCCAGCGGACACACACTGCACTCATGGCAACGCTCACGCAAGCCCCTCCCAAACCGCCAAAGCTGGTGCCTCGCGAGGCACGGGCTTACCCGGTCGGCCACGAGCCGGTCCACAACTACCTACGCGAGCCGCGCCCGGCCGACGATGTCCGAGGCCTGAAGCGCGCGTGGGCATGGTTCAAGCTGTGGGCCCTTTCGGTGGACCACAAGCGGATCGGGATCATGTATCTCGTCGCCGTCTCGGTGTTCTTCACCGTTGGTGGCCTGCTGGCGCTCGGCATCCGGACAGAGCTGTTCTTCGTGAACACCTACGACGCGTCTGGGGCCGTGGTCGGGGGCAACATCATGGGACAGGACGCCTACAACCGGGTGTTCACCATGCACGGGCTCGTGATGGTGTTCCTGTTCATCATCCCGTCGATTCCGGCGACGATGGGCAACTTCCTGCTGCCCATCATGGTGGGGGCGAAGGACGTGGCGTTCCCTCGGCTCAACCTACTGAGCCTCTACGTGTACATGGCAGGTGCCATCATCGCCCTAATCTCGATCACGACGGGCGGCGTCGACACCGGGTGGACCTTCTACACGCCATACTCCAAGGAGACCGGAACCGCGGTGATCGCGATGGCGATGGGCGCTTTCGTGATGGGCTTCTCGTCCATCTTGACCGGCCTCAACTTCATCGTGACGATCCACAAGATGCGCGCGCCGGGGATGACCTGGAACCGAATGCCGCTCTTCCTGTGGTCGCTCTACGCCACCTCGATCGTCCAGATTCTGGCGACGCCGGTGATTGGTATCACGCTCGTGCTGCTGGTCATGGAGCGCGTGTTCGGCATCGGCATCTTCGACCCGGCCCTCGGCGGCGATCCGATCCTGTTCCAGCACTTCTTCTGGTTCTATAGCCACCCGGCGGTCTACATCATGATCCTGCCGGCCTTCGGGGTGATCTCTGAGCTGATGGGCACGTTCAGCCGCCAGCGGGTCTACGGCTATCGCGCCGTCGCCCTGTCGTCGGTGGCGATCGCGCTCCTCGGCTTCCTCGTGTGGGGGCACCACATGTTCACCTCGGGCCAGAGCCCAGTGTCCAGCGTGGTCTTCTCGCTCATCACGTTCCTGATCGGCATCCCGTCCGGCATCAAGGTCTTCAACTGGATCTGGACGATGTACAAGGGCAGCGTGTGGCTGAAGACGCCGATGATCTACGCGCTGACGTTCCTGTTCCTGTTCACGATTGGTGGCGTGACAGGCATCATGGTCGGCGCGCTGTCTGTGGACATCCACCTCCACGACACGTACTTCGTGGTGGCACACTTCCACTACGTGATGATGGGTGGTACCGTCATGGCCTTCCTCGGCGGTATCCACTACTGGTGGCCGAAGATGACGGGCAAGCTCTACAACGAGACGCTCGGCAAGTGGTCGGCCCTGTTCGTGTTCGTCGGCTTCAACATGACGTTCTTCATCCAGTTCGTGATGGGGAGCCAGGGAATGCCGCGGCGCTACTATGACTACCCGGACATGCCATGGCTGGAGCCCCTCCACCAGGCCTCGACCATCGGGTCGTACGTGCTCGGCGTCGGGCTGCTGCTCGTGCTCATCAACGGCCTGTTGTCGATCCGGAAGAAGACCCCGCGGGCGCCAGGCAACCCCTGGGGCGGTGCGACCCTCGAGTGGACCCACACCACGAGTCCGCCGGATCACCACAACTTCCACCACACGCCTCTCGTGACGCACGGGCCCTACGACTACGAGGTTCTGTTCCGCTCCTCCGGTGACAGCCAGCGCGGTGCGCCGGTCCCCGACGTCTCCGTCGGCGCTCCGCAAGAGATGCACGTGACCGTCGACGACGGCACCAAGTAAGCAACCCCCGCTGGCGCCCCGAGACTGCATCCCCTCCTGATGGCGACGAACCCACAAATCACAGTCGACGACCCGCACACGGGCGGAGACGGCGCCCATCACGACGGTGGTCACCATGGTGGTGACGGGCATGCGCACGGCGAGCCCCACATGATGGTGGGGCACGACGGCGAGCTGCATCCGTCCAACCTGCAGTTCTACTTCGTTTCGACCGAGCAGCAGTTCGAGTCGGCGAAGCTGGGGATGTGGCTGTTCCTGGCAACCGAGATCCTGCTGTTCGGTGGGATGTTCGTCGCCTACGGCATCTTCCGGGTGCTCTACCCGGAGCTGTACGAGCAGGCGAGCATGCAGCTCGATACCACGCTCGGCGCATTCAATACGCTCGTCCTCCTCCTGTCGTCCCTGACGATGGCCTGGGCGATCCGGGCGGCGCAGATGGACAACCGGAAGTTGCTCATCCAGATGCTCTCGGCGACGATCGTGCTGGCAGGCTTCTTCCTGGTGGTCAAGTATTTCGAGTACGAGCACAAGTACCACCTCGGCATTCTGCCCGGCGAGGCGTTCGTTCTGGAAGAGGGAACGCCGCGTGTCGAGGACCTGGTCGAAGGCGTCCCTGCGACACCGCTGATCACCTTCGGCGAGGAGTCTGAGGGCGGGGACGGCGGAGGCGACGCAGCCCCCGCTGGCGAGACCGGCTCTGCGGAGGCCACGCCAGCGGCCGCCAGCGCGGCGCCAGCAGGTGACGCCGCCCACAGTGACGACCACGGTGAGTACGCTCGAGAGGGAGAGATCTTCTCCAACCGACGGGCGGGCATCTTCTTCGGCATCTACTACATGATGACGGGGGTCCACGCGATCCACATCATCATCGGGATGATCGCCATCGGGTTCCTGGTGTACTACTCCTGGAAGGGCAAGTACTCCAGCGTCTACTACACCCCGGTCGAGAACGTGGGCCTGTACTGGCACATCGTCGACGTCATCTGGATTTTCGTCTTCCCTCTGATGTACCTGATCTGACGGCGGACGCCGCAGGTCCTACGCCACGCATGGCAGACCACACCGACACCCACGACGATCACGGCGGGCACCACGTGCTCGACGCGAAGACACTGAAGAGTACGTTCTTCATCCTCGTCGGCCTGACCGTCCTGACGGTGGTGCTGGCGTTCTTCGAGCGCGGCCACGCCAACATCTTCGGGCTGGAGTTTGAACTGCCGGAGTTGCCCCTTGGGGCGCTCAGCGTCCCGGTGGCCCTAGGCATCGCCGGCACGAAGGTCTACTGGGTGGCGACGCGGTTCATGGGTCTCAAGTACGAGAAGACGGGGACGAATGCGCTCGTGTTCTTGGGCAGCTCCTCGTTCCTGATCGTGTTCTTCGCGTTCACGTACCTTGACTTCGGCTTCCGCGACACGTTCGAAGAACTCTCCGCTGTGCCCGCCGACATCATCGAGGAACAGGCCCAAGACGCTGCCGCCGCCGACGAAGCCTTCGCCGACGAACTCGACGCCGAGGCCCTCGTCCAAGAGGCCGATCCTGTCCTGTTCGGCACGCCCGACGACGACCCCGACACCCCAGCCCCTGACGACGGGGCCGCACCCACCGAATGATCCCATGCCGCTGCCGCTCGGCGCCGTCATCGTCGCGTTCTTCGCAGTTGCCGTCCCGGCAATCTTGTTGATGACCGTCTGGGCTGGGGTGATGGCCTTTCGGCTCCTCTTTCCAGAGGACGGGCTGCCTCACAGCGGACGCACACCGCCGTCGATGCCGGGGGACATGCGGCCGGTCCGCTTGCGTGACATCCTCGAGGACCAACAGCGCACGCGTGAGAAGGTCTCGGCCCAGCCCGGCGAATACCCGGAGTCCAACCCGCTGTTCGACGATCTCTGGCTCCGTCGCAACTAGCCTGCGCCAGCGGAGCCCGATCGGCTCGCCCTGCTGGCGCCTGAACCCTGGCCTCTCCGTCGCGTAGGCGGGCGCCCCCAGACGTCCCCGTGGACCCAACGCCCAACGCCAGCAGGCCCGTCGATTCCGGCATTCTCTCGGACGACTCGTCGCCGAAGGAAGACCGCCCGTGGGTGAACCTCGTCCTCTTCCTGGCGACGTTCGTCACGACCGTGTGGGCCGGTGGCTACCTCATCGGCCGGTCGCTGCGGTGGGGGTTCCAGCCGGAGACACACCTGGATACCGTCCGGCTGCTCCTGGATCCGGCGTACCTGACCGACGGGCTGATGTACGCGGTTCCGTTTCTGCTCTTCCTGACGGTCCACGAGTTCGGCCACTATATCGCGGCCCGCGTTCGAAAAACCAAGGTGTCGCTCCCGTACTACCTGCCGATCCCCATCCTGGGCGCCTTCGGTACGTTCGGTGCCGTCATCCGCATCAAGGAGCCCCTTCGGACGACACGCCAGTTGTTCGACATCGGCGCGGCGGGCCCGCTGGCGGGGTTCGTCGTCGCGGTCGTCGTGCTGCTGATCGGGGCGCTCACGTTTCCGCCGCCGGAGTACCTGCTGAGCGTCTACGGCCATGAGTCCTTGGTGTCCGAGATCCAGCAAACGGGACAGTTTCCGCCGTTCCATCCTGCGCCGGAGCCCGGGACGATGGCCTACGTCTTCGGCAGCACGCCGCTGTACCACGCCGTCACCGGCCTCGCGCCGATGCGCGTGTCCCCGGACGAGTTGATCCATTACCCCATCTTGCTGGCGGGGTGGCTGGGCCTGTTTTTTACGGCGCTCAACCTGCTCCCTGTCGGCCAGCTCGACGGAGGGCACGTGGTCTATGCCATGTTCGGCCCGACTGTGCACCGGGTGGTCGCACGCGTGACGACGCTACTGCTGCTGCTCTCGGGCGGTCTTGGACTGGTGAGAGACCTCGCCTTCATCAATCCGCTTATCACAGCGGGCATTCTGGCAGCCGCATACCTGCTGGCGGCCTACATGCTATTCGGTGCCAACTGGCGCATGCTGCTGGCGACGCTTGGCGCGATGATGGGGCTGACGCTGCTCATCCTGTTCACCGTCCCCGGGTTAGCGATCTCGGTCGGATGGACGGGATGGATGTTCTGGGTGGCGATGATTCTGTTCGTCATCCGTGTGGATCACCCGCCGGTTCAGATCGACGAGCCGCTGACGCCGGGCCGGAAGGCGCTGGGCTGGCTGTGCCTCGCCATCTTCCTGCTGTGCTTCTCGATCCAGCCGATCTACATCGTCTAGCCTGCGCGTGGCACCGTCCTGCACGAGGATGTCCTGGCGACGGGCGACGGGAGCACACGCCAGCGGGACGGGGGAAGGGCAAAAGTCTGCGAACCTGTCGCTGCCGTCCGCAGCGTGACTAGGTTGCAATCTCACCACCGACTGATCGACGCCCGCCGGACCGCTACGCCGCTGCTTTCCCTGCCCATGCCCGTAGCCTTCCGGTCCGTCGCGGCCGTCCTGATCGTCGCCGTTGCGGGATGCGACGCCGCGCCGGGGCTCGCCGACGAAGTGCGCCGGCCGACGCTCGCGGACGTCACGCTCTCGCCGGTCTCGTTCGCACTCGACACGGACGCTGCGACGGCTGAGGTCCCGCTCGTCGTATCCGGAGACCTGGACTCCGAGGGACTGGTTCAGGCGCTGATCCTGGTGCGATACGAGGAAACGGACTCGCTGGTCGCGGAGGTCGCAGCGGAGATCCCGACCTCAGGTCGCTTCGAGATCCCGGCTCCGTTTGCTGTGCCCCGGGGCGCGATCGGCGACTACAGCGTCCGGCTCTCGACACAAGGAGAGGATGGCCGCGCAGGTGACCAGGCCGTCACGGTGCTGCAGTTCTCCGCCCAGAACCTCGGGGCGCCAGCGGCGAGCGTCGCCCCGGCGCCTCC
>JBCDLV010000025.1:0-18872 GCA_038744895.1 Bacteroidota bacterium
ACGGTGGCGTAGTGAAAGGATCCCGTGCCGCCAGGGGCGGGCAGCGCCATCCCGATGCCGCCGATGGACATCACCGACCACGCATCGACGACACCCAAGCCGAAGGCCTCGTCGAGACCGAGAAGCCGAAGCGGGATGTCGGCCATGAGGCCATAGCACACCCACAACGCGACCGTCGAGAGAACGATCTGCACGGGGCGGCCGGTGCGGACGACCGACGCGAGGCCGTCGCGGAACTGCTCGGCGATGGAGCGGAGACGTCCGCGTCCGCGCGTGAGCACCACAGCGATCCCGGCCAGCGAGGCGATGCCCATCAGGCCTGCAACGATCCATACCCAGAGCGGAAGCGCACCCAGAAGCCTGACCACGTTCGTGGTGGCCTCCGCCAGCAGGCCTTGGACGCGCTCCCCGTACAGCGCTACCACGGACAGCAGCGCCAACGCGAGCGCCAGCACGTCCAGCACACGCTCGGCGACCACGGTCCCCAGCACGCCGGAGAACGGGGCGTCTGCCTTGCGGGACACGTGGGCCGTGCGCGCAAACTCTCCCAGCCGAGGCGCGGCGTAGTTGACGAAGTAGCCGATCACGACGGCCGACGATGTCACCGCCAGCGGGACGCGCCGCTGACGCTCGGGGAGGGCATCGATCAGGAGGCCCCAGCGCCAGGCTCGTACGGCGATCGAGACCAGCCCGACACCGACGAAGGGCACCATCCAGCCCCACTCCCCGCTGGCGAGGGCTTGTCCAATGGCCTCAAGGTCGGCGTTCCGGAGGGCCAGCCACAGCAGGCCTCCGCCGAGCGCGAGGCTGGCCGTCAGGGTGAGGGAGCGCGTGAGGCGGTCGGACACAAAAAGACGTGGCGCGGAGCCGCACATGCAACTCCGCGCCTAAGGTCGCCCCGGTGGTGGGAACGAGGCGACGGGTTCGAGCGGTCTCTATCGCAGGTCGACGACCTCGGTGCCGGACGGAGCCGAGAACCGGAACGTCGAGGCCGGCATCCGCACGTTGCGCTCGACGTCGCGAAGGTCGAAGGCGAGCGTGCTTCCGCTCGTGTCGTGTACGCGAACACGCGTGGGGACAGCGTCCGAGGACCTCACGAAGAGCGTGGCATCACGCACGGACGAGCCGGACTGCCGCGGACGAAGCGTCAGGACGTCGTGCCGAACGCCGCCGATGGTGGCGCGGGAGGCGCCCGTGACGCGGAACACGTCGAGGTAGTCCGTGAACAACTGCCCGACGTTGAAGCCGACGCGCGCCGGCACGTAGTCCTGTACCACCACCTGCTCATCGTCGCGGGAGTACGACCACAGCGTGCCGCCGTCGGTCACGAGGACCTGGCTGCCGAGGTCGAGGCGGAAGGCGTCTCGACGGACAGATAGGGTGCCCTGGAGGCGCTGGCCGCCAGCGGTTTGCACGAAGGAGGCGCGGAGCGACTCGATGGCGCCGTAGCGCTGCTGCAGAGACCGGGCGACTTGCTCGGGCGTCTGTGCCATCGCGGGGACCGTCAACGCGACGGCCAGGCCGAGCAAGGGGAGGAAGCGTAGCGATCTGGTCATGGGACTGGGGGGATGATCCGACAAACGGGGAACGCCGACGGATCGTTCAATGCCCGTGCCGAGTCTAGCGGCGCAACAGGATCGACACACAATCGCGATATGTGGCCGACCATCCTCTCGGGAGGGCAGACGGGCGTCGACCGGGCTGCCCTGGACGCAGCGCTGCATGCCGGGCTGGAGGTCGCGGGGTGGTGCCCACAGGGCCGCTGGGCCGAGGACGGGCCGATTCCAGACCGATACCCACTGCGAGAAACGCCCGACGCCACACCCGGGCAGCGAACGCGGTGGAACGTCCGCGATGCCGACGCGCTCGTCGTCATCGCGCCAGCCGAGATCCTCGGCGGCACGCGCCTCGCCCTGGACACGGCACGCCGGCTGACGCGCCCGACGTTCATCGCCCGACCGACCGACGGTGTGGACACTGTCGTCCGCTGGCTCCGACGCACCGTGCCCGCTGGCGGTGCCGTCAACATCGCAGGTCCCCGGGAGAGCGAGGCGCCCGGCGTGTACGACGCCGGCGAGGCGTGGCTGACCGAGGTGTTCGCGACACTCCGCCGTTTGTAGCACCAGCGGTGCAGTAAAAGGAGGCACGGGCGGCACGCTCTATGCGTTCGGGGTCCCTATCCTCGTAGTCCATGCGCCGAGTTCTCTTGGGTCTCCTGCTCGTCGCGGCCGCGCATGACGCACGGTCGCAGATGGTGCCCGATGAGGCGGAGCTGGCGTGGACCAACGTCCCGCTGGCGGAGGCGCTGTACGAGCTCGCTGAGGCCACCGGGCTGGAGCTGGTGTTCGCGCTCCGCCTGGTCGAGGACGTTCGCATCTATGGGCGGTACCGTGTCACCGACGATCCGGACCGGGCCCTGCGGCTGCTGCTTCGAGGCACCGGCGTCCGTGCTGAACGGATTCGCGCCGGGCAGTACGTCCTCATCAAGGAGCCGCCCAACGTGACCGCCGAGAGCACGAGAGACGCCTTCACCGGAACCCTCGACGGGCGCGTGGTGGATGCCGAATCCAGCGTCGCGTTGCTCGGCGCCCATATTTGGCTGGTGGACCTCGGGCTCGGGGCCGTAGCTGGTACTGAGGGGGGCTTCGCCGTCCCCGACTTGCCCACAGGTCGCTACGTGGTCCGCGTCTCCCACGTGGGGTACCAGCCGGTCCGGCTGGAGCTGGACGTGTTCCCGGACTCGCCGCGCCTGCCGCCGACCATCCGACTGCAGGAGGTCACGGTCGAGAGCGACAACGCGTCCGTCGTCGCGGGGCCGCCCGCTCCCGGGCCGACGCCCGGCATGACGGACCTCAGCGCACGACAGGCCGCGGCGGTGCCGACGGCGCTCGGCGAAGCCGACCTCGCGGCGACGCTCTCCTGGCTCCCGGGCCTCAGCCGCACAGGCGGCGCCAGCGGGGCCATCGTGGTCCGGGGAGCTGACCCGCAGCAGACGCGCTACATCCGCGACGGCGTCCCGCTCTACGAGCCGTGGCATGGCTTCGGGCTGTTCTCTGCATTCCAGCCCGAGGGCCTGGGCCGCGTCCGCTTCCACCGTGGATCGCTGCCGGCGCCCCTCGGAGGCGGGCTGGCGGCGGTGCTCGATGTCGAGACGACGGACGCGCTCGCCGGCGATTCGGTGCGTGCCATCGGCCTCGGCGCCGTCGTCGGCCGTCTCGTCGCCGATGTGCCCCTCAGTGAGCGTGTCGGTGTGCACCTCGGCGCACAGCGGTCGACGCTGGGTGCGCTCCTCGCGCCGACCATCCGGGCTGAGGGCGGCGCCTGGGTGCTGGATCCGGCAGGAGGGACGCCATTTCAGGCCCGCGAGCCCTCCGTCGCGTTCGGCGACGCGTCGGCCAAGGTCAGCATCGCGCTCGGCGTCAGCCGCCAGCTGGACCTCTCCGGCACCCTCGGCGGCGATGATATCCGGGTGGAGCTGCCCGGCGGCGAAGCCGCAGGGATGGACTACCGCTGGCGCACGCACACGACGTCGGCGCGGCTGCGGTCATTGATCGGGTCGCGGACGTTCATCACCGCGCTCGCCTACCAGACCGGCCACGACGCCGCCGAGCGCCGGATCCGCCCGCTGGCGGTGGTCGAGACCGATCAGGCGATCGCAGAGAACGGCATCTCGGTCGACGTCGACCATTTTCGCTCGCTCTCGCACCAGATCCGCGGCGGCGTCCAGATCGCCGAGCGGACCGTGACGGGGGCTCAGCGCCTGGGCCCGATGCCCGACGCCCGACGCCAGCAGGTGACGGAGGTCGCGGGATACGTCCAGGACACGTGGCGCCCGGGCGGTGGGTGGGAGCTTCAGCCTGGCCTGCGCGCGGAGGTGCGGCTGACGCCGGAGTCGGCGTCGCGGGTCGACTGGAGCCCGCGGCTGTTTGCACGCTGGACGCCCGAGGGCGAGAGCGTGGTGGTCCGGGCAGGTGTGAGCCGGCAGACGCAGGCCGTTCACCGCGTGCGAGGCCGCGCGTCGGGACGCTACGACCTCGCCAGCTCGCGCTGGCTCCTCGCCGACGATCAGGTCCCGCTGGCGCGTGCGTGGCAGGCCGGCGCCGGCGCCGAGTGGGCCCCATCCCAGGCGCTCGCCCTCAGTGCTGACGCCTACGTACGCCTGTCGAGCGGACTCCTGGAGCCCAGCAGCATCGGAGGCATCGAAGCCAGTGTCCGCCCGGGAGCGTTGCTGCGCACGCATCCGCCACACGACGGCCGCGCTGTCGGGCTTGAGCTCGCCGCTCGCTACCTGTGGGGCGGCTGGACGCTCGGGATGACCGGTGCCGTGGCCTCTGCGGTGGTCCGACCGGAGAGCGGAGGCGCTTGGCGGCCCTCGGCGTACGACCGCCCGGTGAGCCTGGGCCTGCTGGCGCAGCGCCGTCGCGGGCCCTGGACGGCCGCCCTCCGCCTGGATGCGGAGTCCGGCCTGCCGCGACCCCAGGGCGGCCGAGACGCCGTCCAGCTCCGCGCCAGCGGGGCCGTCGGCGTGACGTCGCGACGGTGGGGGCTCGACTGGACCGCCAACGCGCAAGCGACGCTCCAGCCCTACATCGATGCCGACCCGGTGCTGAACCCAGACCTGTCGCTCCCGCTGGCGGCGGACACGCGTGGCCTCCCACTGTGGCCCGTCCTGTCCCTGACGGCGCGCTGGTAGAGGCCTGCCAGGCGGTGGTCACCTATGTGGGTGTACCCTCGGGGCGCGACTCGATCCATCGAACGACGTCTATGCCCTTCGACCAGCGCCGCACTGAACGCCCCGACCCCGCCGATCTGGACCTCGCCAGCGGGACCGTGACGCGCGTGGCGCAGCAGACCAAGGACCCCGACCGAGCCAGCGTCTTCATCGACGGAGCATTCGCGTTCGGTCTGGCCGTCGATCTCGTGGTGGAGGCCGGCCTCCGAAAAGGGATGACGCTGACGGCGGACGCGCAGCGCGACCTGCTGGCCAAGCAGGAGTCGTTCGCCGCGAAGGCCGCTGCCATGTCGAGCCTGTCGCACCGCGCACGGACGGCGCATGAAGTGCGCCAGCTGCTGACTCGAAAGGGCTTCGCAGAGTCGGTGGTCGAGGACACCGTGGACCTCCTCGACCGTCTGGGAATGGTGGACGATGACGCTTACGCGCGGGCGTTCGTCCGCGGACGCTTCAGCGGGCGGGGATATGGCCCTGCTCGACTCCGCCAGGACCTCATGCGCAAGGGGATCGACCGAGGGGTGATCAACGCCGCCCTAGCCGAGCTCACAGAGGCGGAAGACTTGGACGCCGAGGCGCGCCAGCAGGCCGTCCGGAAGTGGCGTTCGCTGGCGTCTGAGTCCGACGTCAGGAAGCGCACCAAGAAGACGATGGACTACCTGGTCCGTCGCGGCTTCGGCTTCGACGTGGCCCGATCGGCGGTCGAGGGCCTGGCGGATGATGAGGTCTGGGACGAGTGACGAACGCCTCGCTGCGGAGGATGGCCTACGCGACGGTGACCCTGCTGGCGGTGCAGGGCGCAGTCTTCTCGACCATTGCCACGTGGGGAGTATCGCCGGCCTCGACGGCGATCGCGGTCCTGCGCACGGTGGCTCCTGCCCTCGTCTTGATCGCCGTGGTCCGCATGGCGAGGGACAGCCGAGGCGCTCTGTGGGCGGCTCTGATCGGCTGCGTCTTGACGCTCGCGTTGGGTGCAGCACTCTACGCGGCGGCGCTGCAAGGGACGCGGCCCCGCGCAGAATCGCTCGCCATCTCGCTGGTGCCGCTGCGCCAGCTGGTGGCCGTCGCGTGCACGGCGTGGGCGGTGTGGATTACGCGCCAGCCCAGCCGATCCCGCTGACGGACGCCGCCAGATGGTGGTACGATTCCAATCTCCGATCCCAGCCTGCCTGTCCTCGCCGATGACGTTCGACTCCACCCGTGACGCCGCGCAGACCGCCGAGGCGGTCGCCTTCGTCCGCCAGCAGACGAAGCTCGTTCCTGAGATCGCCCTCGTCCTCGGCTCTGGCCTCGGTGCCCTCGCCGACGACGTGTCCGATGCGACGGTCCTGGCCACCCGCGACGTGCCCCACTACCCGCGCTCTACTGTCGAAGGGCATGCGGGACGTCTGGTCCTCGGAACCCTCGGTCAGCGCCCGGTCCTCGTCATCCAGGGGCGCGTCCACTCCTACGAGGGGCACCCGGCGCGGTCGCTGGGATTCCCGATTCGGCTGGCGCATGCGCTTGGAGCCAAAGGCCTCATCCTCACGAACGCCGCCGGTGGCATCAACCCCGACTTCGGACCGGGGACGCTCATGCTGATCTCGGATCACCTGAACCTGGCGTTCGCCAACCCGCTGGCGGGCCCAGTCGGCGAAGGAGAGGGGCGATTCCCAGATATGTCCAATCCGTATGACGAATCGTGGAGAGAGCAAGCACGTAACATTGCGTTAACACGACAAATCCCGTATCGTGAGGGCGTATACGTGTGGACAGCGGGCCCTTCCTACGAGACGCCAGCTGAGATCCGCTACTTCGCGCGTGCCGGCGCAGATGCCGTCGGCATGAGCACTGTGCCCGAAGCCTTGCAGGCTGCCGCACTCGGCCTGCCCGTGCTCGGGATTTCCACGATCACCAACCCCGCGGCCGGCCTGCAGGACGTGCTACTCGACCACGCCGATGTGCTGGAGGTCGGGCGGCAGGTTCGCGACCGACTCGCCACCTGGGTCCGCGCCATCGTCGCCGAGAGCGCTCTGTAGCGACGGGTCCAGGCTTCCCCCCACCAGGGGCTCGCCTCGGGACCCATGCTGCACCGCCTCTCGCGCCTCGTCCTCGTTGTTCTCGCCGCTGCGCCGCTGGCGTCGGCGGACCCACTGAGGCTGCAGTTGTTCACGGGGCTCGACCGGGAGGTCGTCGCAGAAGGTGGGCTCCTGCACGTCAACGTCGAGGTACTGGCCGTGCCAGCGGGCGATGTGGCAGCCGAGGCCCTGGCCGATGCCGTGGCTTCGTGGGACCTGGAGCGCCAGCTGGGGCCCGACTTCGACGTTCTCCGCATGTCCGATCCGATGACTCGGTGGACGGGCGATGTCGTCGAGCATCAGCGCCGGATCGTGGTGCGTGTCGTCGAGCCCGTCGACGAGATCCCCGCGCTCACGTTGGCCGTGCGCGTCTACGGGCGAACGTGGGAGCACGCTTCACGGCCGCTGCCTCTCCAGACGTTTGCTAGCCGGGACGCCGTGACCTCCGTGGCCTCCTCGGTGGTCTCCATCGTCGCAGAAGGGAGGCTGGACGGCGTCGGCTTCGAGCGTCATGGCTCCGCGTTCGCCGTCGGCGGCGATGCCCTGGTGACCGCGTATCACGTCGTAGTCGGCGCGCGGCGCATTCGCGTGACACTTCCCACCGGAGAGGAGGTGCGCCTGGACCGGGCCTGGGTTCTCGACCCGATTCGCGACGTGGCGGTCCTAGCCCTCGATCCCGAGGTGGCTGACCAGGTACAGCCCCTGGTCGTGGCCCCCGTAGGCTCCGCTGGCGATGTGGCATTCACGGCAGGATGGCCCCTCGGTGAGGACCGCCGCCAGCGGACGACCGTCGCCCGTCGCCACGACGATCTCGTGCTCGACAGCCACCGTCTGCGGACGTCCGGCAACGCCGTGCGCCCTGGGGATAGCGGCGGACCGTTGCTGGACGGGCGGGGCCGCGTGCTCGGCGTGGTCGTTTCGGGGCGAGGGACCGACGGGGTGCGGGATCTGCTGGCGGAGTCCATTTGCCTGGCGACCGAGATCGGCCCGACGCTGGCAGCGTATGCGCGAGCCCGAGAGCCGGTCTCCCTGAGACGCGCCCTCGCAGCCGCCAGTGACGCCCTTCCCGCTGCGCGTGCCCACGAGGCCGCTGGCGCGATCCAGATCCCCATCCGCCGCACGGCCGATCAGCAACGTGTGCACGTGGCGCTTTTGCAGGAGGCGCTTCGCGAGTCGCCCGACGACCCCGTGCTCCACTACGTCGCAGGATCGGCACTCGAAGACGCCGGTGAGCCCGAACTAGCGGCGTATGCGTTCGCATCGTCCCGGCGCGCGGGCTACGTGCCAGCCGGCTATTCCCTCGCGCACCATCGGTTCTCGACGGGGGAGTGGACAGAGGCGGCTGACCTGTTCGACGAGGCGGCTGATCAAGGGCCCTACCGTCGTCTGGGCGCGTTTGGGCGCGCCAAGGCGCTAATCGAGCTGGGGCGCTACGAGGAAGCGGAAGCGCCCCTGCTCACCGTGCTGGACTTCGACGCTCGGTTCGCGCCTGCGCTCTACCTGCTCGGGATCGTCCGCCTGTCGCAGGGCCGGACCGACGAAGCGCGCGCGCTCGCGGTGCGCCTGGCGACGCGCCCGCGGTGGGCTGCTGCTCTGCGCTTGCCGCTGGAGTCCGACGCGCTCCGGCCTCCCCAACTGCTGGCGCTTCCGAGGTCCGACTACGCCAGCGGGCTCTGACCTGATGGCGCGCGGATCGGAGACCCCGCGAATGCGTGGTGAACCGAGGATCGTCGCGTGAGGGGCGGGGTAGGTTGGGCTCGTGTCCGGTCTCCTTCCCATCGTTCCCTACGCCGAGCGCCGACAGCGCCTGTCGGCCGTCCTGGACCGTCGCGCCGTGTTCGACGACGCTGTCGAGGCCTCCGTCCGCGCCATCCTCGACGACGTGCGCCAGCGGGGCGATGCGGCCCTGCTGGACTTCACAGAGCGGTTCGACGGGGTGCGCCCAGAGCGCCTCTCGGTGCCAATGGACCGGATGGAGCGGGCGCTCGATGCGCTGGACCCCGGCTTGAGAGTCACGCTGGAGCAGGCGGCAGCCAACGTGCGTGCCTTTCACGAGGCTGAGATGCCGTCGTCCTGGCTGCGAGAGGACGGAGACGGCGTCCTGATCGGTCAGCGGATTTCCCCCGTGGAGCGCGCCGGTCTGTACGTGCCAGCGGGGACGGCCCCGCTTCCGTCGAGCGTCATCATGAACGCGGTACCTGCCCAGGTGGCCGGCGTCGACGAGATCCACGTGTGCAGCCCTCCAGGCCCTGATGGGAGCCCGCATCCTCTCATCCTGGCCACGTGTCGACTTCTCGGCATCGAGCACGTTTACGCCGTTGGAGGCGCCCAGGCCATCGGTGCGCTGGCCTTCGGCACCGAGAGCGTCCCGCGCGTGGATGTCATCGTCGGGCCAGGCAATGCCTACGTCGCCACGGCCAAGAAGCTGGTGGTCGGCCAGGTCGGCATCGACTCCGTCGCAGGCCCCAGCGAAGTGCTCGTGCTGGCGGACGACTCCGCCGATCCTACATACGCCGCAGCCGACCTGCTGGCGCAAGCGGAGCACGACGCCCGTGCCAGCGCCGTCCTGGTGACGCCGAGCGCCCCGCTGGCGCAGGCCGTCCAGCACGAAGTCGACCGGTTGATCCCGACGCTGCCGCGAGCCGAGGTCCTCCGCCAGTCGATTCCCGCCTACGGGGCGGCCATCGTCACCGACTCGATGGCCGATGCCATCGCCTGCGTCGACGAACTCGCACCGGAGCACCTGGTCATTCTCTCGGACGACGCGGAGGCCCTGTGGGACCAGATCCGCCACGCGGGAGCGGTCTTCCTCGGCCACCAGACCCCTGAGCCCGTCGGCGACTACTTCGCCGGGCCGAACCACGTATTGCCAACGGGAGGGACCGCCCGCTTCGCCTCGGCGCTGGGCGTTGGGGTGTTTCTGCGACGGCAGTCCGTACTGCGATACGCCGAGCGGCGGATGCGCCAGACGGGAGAGTCCATCGCGCGATTCGCGGAGGCCGAGCAGCTGGACGCTCACGCCCTCGCGGTTCGGCTCCGGCTGGCGCCTGCCGAACCCAACGCCGTCTCACCGGCCGCGACGGCGAGTGGGAGGGCCAACCTCACCGCCTGACCCATTGCCGCACGCCGACCGATGGCTGTACCGATCCACCTCGTCCGTCCCGAGATCCGCGGGGAGCGTGCGTACCGAGTCCCCACGACGCTGGAGGCGGGCGCGAAAATCGACCAGAACGAGAGCCCGTACGACCTCCCCGACGAGATCAAGCGGGCAGCGCTTGACGCGTTCGCGAACACCCCCTGGAACCGCTACCCGGACGACCGACCCCACCGTCTGATCTCGGCGATCGAGGGGCGTGAGGGGCTCCCAACGGGGTCGGTGATCGTCGGCCGAGGGTCGAACGAGCTCTCCCACACGCTGGCGCTCTGCTTTCTGAGCGCGGGCACGCCGGTCGTGCTCCCGAGCCCCATGTTCTCGCTCTACGCGAGCGTGGCGCGGATGCACGGCGCGGACATCATCGATGTGCCCGCTGGCGCCGATCTGCGCCACGATGCCGACGCCATCCTCATGGCCGCGCGGCTCTCGAAGGCGCCCCTGACGATCGTCACGACGCCCAACAACCCGACGGGTCAAATCATCGACCACGGCGACCTGGAGCGGTTGGCGGCCGGTGTGCCCGGCGTCCTCGTCATCGACGAGGCCTACCACGAGTTCCTGGACGGCCCGACCGCGACGGATCTGGTCAAGGCCCACGACAACGTGCTCGTGATGCGGACGTTCTCAAAGGCCTTCGGCATGGCGGGCGTCCGCCTCGGCGTGCTGATCGGCCACCCGGACCTGGTGGCCGAGATCGAGAAGTCGAGGCTTCCGTTCCTGGTGGGCCGCCTCGGAGAAGCCATCGGTCTGGAGATCCTGAAGAGGTCTGACCTGGTGGCCGAGCGCGTCACCGAGCTCAAAGCGGAGCGGGCGTCGTTGGAAGCGTGGACGGCCGCCCTCGACGGCGTCGAGATCCTCCCCGGCGCCGCCAACTTCTTCCTGATCCGCACGCCCCTCGACGCGGCCGACCTCCGGCGCCAGCTGGCGCAGCATGGCGCCCTCGTCCGCGACGTCACAGGGTACCCCGCACTGGCGCCGACCCGCCACACCCCCGGATGGCTGCGCGTCTCCGTTGGCTCTCCGGAGGAAAATCGTGCCTTCCGCGACGCCTTGTCGGCCGTCCTCGACGCCACTGTCCCCGCCTAGATCACCCCTCGCTGCCACCGGTGGTGCAGGAGCACAGCTCTCGATGACCTTCCTCGACGACCTCCGCTGGCGCGGGCTCATCTACGACGAAACGCCGGGCCTCGCCGACCACCTCGCCGAGGGACCCCGGACCGCCTACATCGGCTTCGATCCCACGGCCGATAGCCTCCACGTCGGGTCGCTTCTGCAGATCCTCGGGCTTCGCCGGTTCCAGCAGTGCGGTCACACGCCGATCGCACTCGTCGGCGGCGGCACCGGCCTCATCGGTGACCCCTCAGGGAAGAGGGACGAGCGCCAGCTGCTCACCCGGGACCAGGTGGAGGCCAACGCGGAAGGCATCCGCCGCCAGCTGGAGCGCTTCCTCGACTTCTCTGGGGCTAACGCTGCCCGGATGGCCAACAACGCCGACTGGCTGACGGAGATCTCGCTCACCGATTTCCTTCGGGATGTCGGCAAGCACTTTACGGTGCAGCAGATGACGGCCCGGGAGTCGGTCAAGCGCCGTCTCGAAAGCGAGGTCGGCTTGTCGTTCACGGAGTTCAGCTACCAGCTCCTGCAGGCGTACGACTTCCAGCACCTACACGAGCGGGAGGGATGCACCGTTCAGATTGGCGGCTCGGACCAGTGGGGCAACATCACGGCGGGGACCGATCTCGTCCGGCGCTCTGGCGGAAAGGCGCATGGGCTCGTCCAGCCGCTCGTCACGAATGCCGCGGGGACCAAGTTCGGCAAGACGGAGGCGGGGACGGTGTGGCTCGACGCTAGCCGGACCTCGCCGTACCGCTTCTACCAGTTCTGGCTCAACAGCGACGACCGCGACGTGGTCAATTACCTCAAGTGGTTCACGGACCTAGACCAGGACGAGGTCACCGGGCTCGCGTCGGCAGCGCAAGAACGACCCGGCGCCCGCGAGGCCCAGCGGGCCCTGGCACGACACGTAACCACCCTCGTACACGGGCTGGAAGCGGCCGAGGCGGCCGAGCGAGCCGGTCGTGCCCTCTTCGGCGGCGATCTCTCTGCCCTCGACGCGTCGGCCCTCGACGAGGTCTTCGACGAGGCGCCCTCCGTGGAGATGCCAACGGGCCAGTTTGACGGCCCCGGCACTCCCGTCGTGGACCTGCTGGTCGAGGCCGGCCTCGTCCAGTCCAAAGGCGAGGCCAAGCGGGCCATCAAGGGCGGCGGCGTCCGCATCGGTGACCGCCGCGTCGATGATCCCTCCGAGGCCGTGTCTCGCGAGGCGGCCGTCGACGGGCGCGTCCTCGTGCTTCGCAAAGGCAAGAAATCCGTCGCCCTCGTTCGCCTCGTCTAGACCCCCGCCAGCGGGTGCCGACCGACCGCTTCAGCCTCCGCTGGCGCCGCCGATTCCCCTGACCGGCACCCGTATCTTTCGCGCCCCTCTCGCCCGGCTGCTCCCTCTTTCATGGACTTCATCCAAGTCGACATCATCGGGCTCTCGACGAGTCCCTCGTCCGGTGGCGCGTACGCGCTCGTCCTCGGCGAGGTCGGGGGGAACCGTCGGCTCCCGATCATCATCGGCGCCTTCGAGGCGCAGGCGATCGCCCTGGAGTTGGAGAAGATCCAGCCGCCCCGGCCGATGACGCACGACCTGCTCCGCGGCCTGTTCGAGTCCTTCGACGCGGAGGTCACCGACGTGGTCATCGATGACCTCCGCGAGGGCACCTTCTTCGCCAAGATCCGCTACGTCCGGGACGACGACGAGGAAACGCTCGACGCCCGTCCGTCCGATGCCGTCGCGCTGGCCGTCCGGACGGATGCGCCGCTGTTCGTCGCGGCCTCCGTGCTCGACGAAGCTGGAATCCCTGCCGACGATGTCGAAGACGAAGACGGCGAAGGACTCGCTGCCGATCCTGTCAGCGCCGCGTCCTCGGCCATGTCGAAGCTGGACCGCATGGAGAGTGACCTGGAAAAGGCCATCTCGGAGGAAGACTACGAGCGCGCAGCCCAGCTCCGGGACGAGATCGCACGCATGAAGGACGGCAACTGAGCCATGAGAGGACTGCTCCTTGGCGTTCTGGTCTGCCTCGTTTCGACGTTCGCCTCGGCCCAGACCCCAGAATCCCCAGGCCCCGCTGGCGCGGAGGCGGCGGTGCGCGCCTACGTCGAAGCCTTCGCCGCCGGCGAGCTGTCCCGTGCCCTGGCCCTGGCGCATCCGGACGAGACGGAGGAGTTCGCAAGCCTGCTCGGCAGTCTGTTCGGGCGAGAGCGAGCCTCCGAGAGCGCTCCCAAGTTCATCGCCGACATCATCGAATCGACGATCGGCTCTGAACCCGTCATGGCAGACGCTTTCGACTCGATCGAGTCTGCGATCCTGGGCTCTGTCGTCGAAACCGATTCGCTCGTGCACGTCGTCGGCCGGGCCTCGTTTACGCTGATGGGCGGCGCCGCTGGCGGCGTGGAGGTCACAACGGTTCGGTGGGACCGAGACCGATGGTGGATCTCGTTCGGGTCGGAGCTCGGATCATTGCGAGCAGCTGTCGGCGCGCAGCGCGATGCGGTGGGGGCGCCTGACGGTGGATGACTCTGGAGCGCGTCCGGTCCCAGTCCTTCGAGACGCTCGGTGCGTCTCCGCTATTCCGGGACTACGTCGCACAGCGTGAATCAGCAGCGTCGTTCTACGCGCATCGTCTGACGGCTGACGGCCGGGCCGACGCCGCACGACTCGCCGCAGACGCAGCGACGCGCCGAGGGACACGCGACATCGTCGCCGATGTCATCGTCGAGCAGAACGCCAGCTGGGGAGTGTCCGACTCGACCCTGGCGATGGTCGATCAGCTTCGCCGCCCGGATGCAGTCGCAGTCGTCACAGGCCAGCAGCTCGGACTGTTCGGGGGACCGCTGTACACGGTCTACAAAGCCCGGACGGCGGTGCGCCGCGCTCGGCAACTCCACGAGGCCACCGGGTGGCCCGCCGTGCCCGTGTTCTGGCTGGCCGACGAGGACCATGACTTCGCAGAGATCCAGCATGCATCGTTCGCTCGGGGCGAGGAGACGCTCCGCGCCACGTACGACGACGGCCTACCGCCCGACGTGAACCGCGGCGCGGTCGGTCGCTTGGTTCTGGACAAGCGGGCGACGGAAACCGTTCTGCGCCAGTTGGACGAGGCCCTTCCCGAGGGTCCGTACCGCCAGCGGGCGATGGAGATCGCGAGCCAAGCGTACGTCCCGGGTCGGTCCATGCGGGATGCTTTTGCCCGCCTCCTAGCACGCTTGGTCCCCGACATCGTCCTGATGTCGGCCGACGACGCGCGGCTCAAACGGCTGGCGTTGCCTCTCTTCGAGCAGGAGGCGACGTCATGGAGTCGAACGTTCGAGGTGCTCTCCGATCGCAGCGAGGCCCTCGTTGAGGCCGGCTACCATGCCCAAGTCGGTCCGTCGCCGCTCAACCTGTTCCGGCTGACGGATCGCGCGCGAGTCCCGCTGGACCCCGCTGGCGAGGAGGTGGAGATGCGAGGGACCGAGGAGGCGATGTCGGCGTCCGAGTTCGAACAGCTGGTTCGCCAGTCGCCCGAGTCGATCAGCCCGAATGTCGTGCTCAGGCCGTTGCTCCAGGACACGCTGTTGCCAACGGCGGCGTACGTCGCCGGTCCTGGGGAGGCTGCCTACTTCGCGCAACTCGAACCGGTCTACGAAGCCTTCGATGTCCCCATGCCGGTCATCGAGCCGCGGCTGAGCCTCACGATCGTCGATCCTGGGGTTGCGAAGGTGTTGGACCGATACGACCTGGACCTGGCGGCAATCCGTGCGGACGTGGATGCGCTGTGGCGTCGCCTGGCCCTGGATGCCTCCGACGTGGACCTGGAGCACGCGTTCGGCGCGGCGCGTGGGTCGCTGGACTCGGTCTTCGAGTCCCTGACGCCGGACGTCACGGCAGTGGACACGGAGCTGGCGCGTGCGTTGGGGGCGGCTCGGCAGAAGTCGCGCAATGCCCTCGATCGGTTGCTGACCAAGACGGTCCGCCTGGAGAAACGCAACCACGATGTCGTCCGCCAGCGGTTGGCGCGTGCGCACGCAGCGCTGTGGCCGGGAGCGCCCCAGGAGCGCGTTGTGGGGCCGCTCCAGGTCGTCGCCCGCCTCGGCGTGGAGGGAATGAGCGAGCTCATCGATGGGCTTCCGCTGGATGCGAGTGTGCATCACGTCGTGTGGACATGAGCGCGTTGTTCTCGCCCCTGGTCGAGCTTGCCATCGAAACCGCTGCGGAGTGGCATGACGGCACGTACCGAAAAGGACGATGGACGGACCCCTGCACGCCAGCGGCGGATGAGGCGACCGTGCGCGTCCCGACGATGGCGCACGTCACGGCCGTCGCGCTGACGGTGCAGCGGGCGGGCTGGTCCGATGAGGCCGTCGCCGCAGCGTTCTTGCACGACGCGCTCGAAGACCGGAACCGGCACCGTCAGCGGCTCGACCGCGCAGCGCTCGCGGCGCGTGTCGGTGAGGCGGTGACACAGATCGTGGAGGCCGTCAGTGAGCCCCAACTCGACGCCGGCGGCCGGCCGATCCGCTGGCGCGAGCGGAAAGAGGCCTATCTGCACCGTCTGGCTGCAGGGCCACCGGAGGCGGCGGCTGTGTCCCTGGCCGACAAGCTCCACAACGCCTACGCGATGGCGTCGAGCTTGGAAGCAGGCATCGACATCTTCTGCGATGGCCCGGGCCGGCGTGCCCTGAGTGCTGGCCCCGACGAGCAGCTTTGGTTCTTCGACGCCGTCCTGGATGCGAGCCGGACCCACACCGACGCCCGGCTCGATCCGATGCGCCAGCGGTTGAGCGTCGAGGTCGGCCGCCTGCGACGTGCACTCGATCTCGACGGCGACACGACTCGTTGAAGGCAGGTCGGCGGAGCCCTCCGCTGGCGCCAGCGGGATGTTCGGGTCAGGCTCAGGAGAGACGGCGAAGATGGTCACCGATATCCATTCGGACGAGTCTGTCGCCAGCGGGCCGGCCGCACACAAAACCGCCGGGTCGCATCGATGCGACCCGGCGGGGGAGAGGGGTTGGAGGTCTAGGCCTAGAGTAGATCCGCGCGGTAGTCCTCGACCTCGGCCTCGTCGCGGAGACCGGCGAGCCACGCCTGGAGCACCCGCTGGCGCTTGCGTTGCAGGAGTTGCTCCCGCAGCGTGTCACGAGCGCCAGCGGTCAGCTCGGCTTCTGTGCCGCCGACAAGGGCTGTGGTCCGAAGGACGAAGGCGGCCTGTTCTCCCTCGATGACGCCGCTCTGCTGACCCGTCTGGAGTCCGAACGCTGCACCCACGGCGCGGGGCTCGACGCCGTAGCCTGGCAGAGACGACTGCTCCATGGACAGCCCGTCGGCAGTCTGGACATCGCTGCCGACGGCCGAGGCGACGGCTGAGAGCGCGGTGCCCCCGTTGGCAGCTTCCACCAGGGCGCTGGTCTGGATCTCGCGCTTGCGGTCCAGCATGACCGCGCTCCGGACCTGCTGCTCGACGTCCTCGAAGGGAGCCGCCCCGGCCTCGGTGCGCTCGTTGAGACGAACGACGATGAAGCTCTCCCCGGCGTCGAGGGGCTCAGAGACCTGGCCCGCGTCGGCCCGGGCGAGGAAGCGGAAGAAGTCCCTGCCCACTTCGAGACCTGGGACGGCGTTCTGCTCGTCCGTGACGAGGAGGTCTGTGGGTGCGATGCCGCGCTCCTGAGCCTCCTGCTCAAAGTCGCGGTCCTCCAGTTCGAGGAAGGCGGTGAAGTCCTGCGCATCCTCCAGGACGCGGCCGAAGTCCGCCTCGACCGGTCGGGTGATCTGAACGAGCTCGACCTCTTGCGTGGAGCGCCCCTCGACGAGGATGAGGTGCTCGCCGAACTGCGTCGTCACGGGGCCGATCACGCGCCCTTGCGGCGCAGAAAACGCGGCTTCCTGGAACTCAGGAACCATGCGGCCATCGCTGAACCAGCCGAGATCGCCGCCGCGGTCTTTGTTGCTTTCGTCCGTGGAGAACTGGCTCGCAGCATCTGCGAACTCGATCTCACCGGCGTTGAGTCGGTCCCGGACGGACTCGGCTTCCTCGGTGTTGCCCGAGGCAAACAAGATGTGGCGTGCCTTGACAGCGACGCCGTCTCCGTCGCGGACGCCTGTGATCCGGGCCAGAATCGCCTGGTCACCGGCGACGACGGGACCGACGACGCGGCCCTCTTGGAGGTTGTCGAAGACGGCCGTGGAGAGTTCCGCGGGAAGCGCGCCCGCGCTCACGAACTCCGGGTCGACAGCCGAGCCGAACGAGTTGCGGCGAGCGTAGGCCACCGGGTCCTCAGCAGAGCTCAGCCCGTTCTCGAACTGCGCCAGCTCGTCGGTGGCGCGCGTAGAGTCGTCGGCCGTCGGGGTCTTGTCGAAGCTGACGTACTGGACTGTGTAGGTCTCTGGCCGCTCGTAGTCCTCGATGTTGTCGCGGTAGTAGCTCTGGAAGTCGCTGTCCGATACCTCGACCTGGTCGTCGGGGACGTCGGCGTAGCGCAGAGCGACGAACTCGACGTTGGCGCGTCGGTTTTGGCGCACGAACGCTGCCTCGACCTCCGCGGGGCTTACGCGAGCGGTGGCCCCGATCAGAGCTGCCAGCTTGGCCTGGCGCCGGTTCCTGCGGACCTGCTCCTCGATGGCCTGAAGCTGTTCGCCAAACTGCGGGTCCTCGACGACCTGCTGGAGCGCGGCCTGATCGACTCCGCCGTTGCCGTCTGGGAAGACCTGCGCGATCAGCGGATCCGGGTTGTCGCCTGTGATGAGCTCGAAGACTTCGTCGTCGGTTACCTCGACGCCGAGGCGGTCCATCTCACGCTCGACGATGGCGTTGTCGACGAAGCTGTCGAACACCTGGTCCTCGATCTGGCGCTGGAGCGATGCCGACACGGGAATGCCCTGCGCCTGGTACGCGTCGAGTTGTTGGTCGACCGCCCGGCTGTAGAGCTGGCCTTCGATGATGTCGCCGTCCACGCGCCCGATGACGCGCCCGTCGGGGCCGCGACCGACGTTGTCGAATGCGCCCGAGTCCTGGAGCGCCCAGAGGCCGCCGAAGGCGACCACCAGCACGCCGACCAGCACGCCGCCGGCTCGCTCCCGAATGCTGTTCATCACTCCTGCCATGTCACTCCGCCTCCGCGGGGTCTGTCTCAGATCTGTCCGGGCAGGCGGGACGCCTACCGGCCTACACAGAACGAGCCGATGCACCAGCACCGACTCGCGGAAACAGAAGATACAGGGAGAGAAGAGGCGTCCCTGGGGGAAAAATCAGAGGAGCCCGACGCTCGACTGCTCGGTACGCATGGTGCCTCATTCCGCCGGCGCCGACCATCCCGCTGGCGCCTCAGAAGCAGCAATCGCCAGCGGGGCCCGCTGGCGCCTGGAGGTCACGCAGCGACGGCGTGGTCGTGCATGCGGCCCCGCAGCGTACGGAGCGTCTTGGACAGGATCTGCGAGATCCGCGCTTCGGTCAGGTGGAACTCGCCAGCGATCTCGCGGAGGGTCAGCCCTTCGAAGAAGTACAGGTGGACGATCCGCTGCTCGCGCTCGGGAAGGCACCCGACGAGGGCGTCCACGAAGCCGTAGAGCGACTCCCGCTCTGCATTGGCATCGGCGTGCTCGACGCCGGGAGCGGGGAGGATGTCGATCGGCGAGCGTCCCTCGTCGCCGTGGCCGTCGAAGAGAGACAGGGCGAAGCGCTGCTGGGCGTCGTGCTGGAGCTTGTGGTAGGCTTGGACCGTCACGCCGAGCCGATCGGCCACCTGAGCCGCGCGTGGCTCGTCGCCGAGCTCTTGCTGGAGAATCTGGGCTGTCTTGTGTGCCTCCGCTACGCGCCTGCGCCGGTCCCGGCTGAGGCAGTCGATGGTG
>JBCDLV010000026.1:0-18707 GCA_038744895.1 Bacteroidota bacterium
AACCCGAACCGCGTCAGGCGCACGCCGCCGCCGAGGAGCACGCCATCGTTGGCATTGCGGGCCGCAAACGCCAGCGGCTCCGTGGTGTCGTCGATCTGTTCTTGCACCACGCGCGAGAGCTCGGGGTGTCGCGCGCTCGACTCGAACCTGCCCTTCGGGCCCAGGCGCCAGTCGGCTTCGCGCGCCTCGTTCGCCCCCCGGACGTCGTAGACGATGGTCCGCCGGCCACCGCTGGCGCCCTCCGCGTCGTAGAGGTCGCTGCCGCCGCCGCCGATGAGCCGCACGACCGGCCCGCCGTCCGGTGGGCTGCCATCGGCCGGTCCGCTCACGACGAACGTGTCGTCGCCATCGAAGCCGTAGAGCCGCAGCTCGTCGGTCTCGCCGTGGTCGAACACGCGCCGGTACAGCTCCCGGACGATCTCGCCGTCTCTCCGGGACTTGTACATCACGACCTCGGTCTCGCCAGGCCGTCGCGTAACCTCGAACCGCTCGTGCTCGCGGCTGCCGGCGATGTCCACCCGCGCCGCGCGCGCCTCGTAGAACGCCTCGGCCATCCCGACGAGCCCGTCGCGCCGAGCCCGCATCCGCCGTTCGAGTTCGGGTCCATGCAGCGCGTAGACCTCGGGGGGAAGCTGGCGCACGGCCGCCTCGATGGCCGGATCCGTGAGCGCAGCCTGCGTCTCGCGCGCGATGCGCATCCACCGCTGGCGGTCGAGCGCGCTGAGGAACCGCTGGTCGAGAAGCTGCCCGTTGGCCGTCAGGCTCGGGATCGGCCCGTAGCTGTCCTGTAGGCCCGCCAGCCGGTCCACGAACCGCCGCGCCAGCTGGAAGACGATGCCGTCGCGGTCGTTGAGGGCCCAGTCGCGGTCGCGCGGGATGGGCCGGTAGATCTTGCCCCGCTGGCGGTCGTCGCCGGTGAGCGTCGAGTCGAGCTCGAACGGCTCGAACGAGGCCCAGCGCCACTGGTCGCGGTGGCGGTCCCAGTCGCCGAGGAACGCGTCCAGCAGGCGCGCGCGCAGGAACGCCTCCTGGTCCACGCGGTGGTCGTTGTCTTCCTCGATCTCGCGGTAGAGCCGGTTCGAGCCGATGAGGTTGTCGCTGCCGCCGAAGTGGGGCGCGTCGCTCCAGTCCTCATCCGGCCGTTCCTCGAGGAGCGCGACCGCGTTGGCGAAGTCGTCGCGGTAGCGGCCGAGGAGTGGGTCGTCGGGGACGAAGACGTAGCGCGGCGTCGTGTGGTAGACGCCCAGCGAATCGGCGAGGGCGGCGGCAACGGGCGCGGCGTACGGGTGGATGGCCGTCGTCATGCGCTCGGTGGGATCGAGGCCGACCCCGTAGCGCAGCGCGGCCGGGAGCGCCGACGCGGGGGCTTTGTCGACCATTCGGAGCACGTACTGCCGTCCGCTCTCGGGCTGCTCCAGCCGGAGCGAGCGCGTCTGAAGGCCGCCGCCCCGCCGAACGACTTCGAGCCCGCCCTCGGCCGTGGCAAGGTCGAAGACGGGAAGCTCGACGGGCGTCGTCCACGCCTCGCGCCAGCCGCTCCCGGTGACGGCCCGCCGCAGCGCGCTGCCCCCGGCGTCTGGGTTGACCGCCGCCACGACGGTCGAGTCGGCGTAGGCCGGGCGTGGGCTGGCATCCGGGGCCGGGATGGTCTGTCGCTCGTCGTCGATGCCCGACACCATCTGGCGAAACACCGGGCGCTGGGCGCCCCCGTCCACCGTGTAGGCCTCGAGCCACACCGAGCCGTCCGCGACGTAGACCAACTCCATCAGGCCCCGCTGCGACGCCGTGAACAGGGCCGTACCGCCGCCGCGCGCGTAGCGCCCCTCAGACCCACCGCCGCTCACGAGGAGGTGCTGAAGCCCCTCGCGCCCGGTCTGCGTGTGGTACTGGAGGTTGTGGTCGTGGCCCGAGGCGTAGATGAGGTTCTCGTAGTCGCTGAAGAGGTCGAGGAAGGACCGGCGGAGCGCGGTGTTGTCGGGGTGGGCGACATCCTGGATCGAGACGCCGATGACCCGATTGTAGAACAGCGCGAGCGAGCCGAGCCCCGGCAGCGGGACGTTGTGAAACTGGTCGAGGCCGGTCTCGCGGAAGGGGAACAGGTGGCTCGACGGCGGGAAGACGCCTGCCTTGCGGCCGTTCGAGAGCATCGGGTGGTGGCCGATGACGACGAGGTTGGTGTCGTCGTAGCGGCGCAGGAGATCCTCCAGTTGGACCAGCACGTCGCTGTTGTCGCGCACCACGTACTCGCCGGTGTTGCCCGTCGGCCGCTCGTACGGGTGCAGCCACCACTGCGTGTCGATCGCGATGAGCGTGATCTCGTCCGTCAGCTCGATGGGGATGGGGCCGGGGAAGCCGTTGGAGGGGAGCCAGGTGTCGCCCCTCCCAAAGGCCGCCTCGAAGGCCGCCTCGGTCCGGCGCACGTAGGCGAGCCCTTCGGGCCCGGTGTGCTCCCAGTCGTGGTTGCCGGGGATGATGACCACGCGGCCCTCGTACCCGTCGAGCGCGTCGGCATGGGCCTGCACGATGTCCTCCAGGTGGCCGCGGTCAGGGTGGCCGAGTGGCACCATGCCCTTGGGCAGCAGGTTGTCGCCCAGGAAGGCGACGGTGCTGCTGTCGCCAGCGGCAGCGAGACGGCTGGTGAGGAGCTGGAAGAGCGGATCCTCCGCATCCTCGACCTCGCCCGAGTCGCCGACGAGGAGGACGCGGTACGTCGCAGCGGCGTCCGTCGGCAGCGTGGCCACCGGGGTGGCCTCCAGCTCCGGCTGGACGTAGAGGTAGCCCGACGCGCAGCCCGGGAGGGCGGCGGCGAGGAGGAAGAAGGCGAGCAGGCGCATCATCGGCGCGAGGCGAGTACGCAGAGCGACGCGTCGGCCGGGTCGCACACGAGGCCAGACGGCGTGAAGCTAGGCTACCGCGATTCACGGGGCGGGGCGGTACGGCGAACCCTGGCGTCGCCCGCCAGCTGGTAAATGCCTGCGCTCACCGAGGTCGTGCCGGCGCTCGCGTCCCCAGCCGCTGGCCGACAGCCTGCTGGCGCAGCCGCCGGGCGCGGTTCCCCGCCTGCGCCAGCAGGGCCCCGCTGGCGACGCCAGCGGGTGATGAGGGGCCTCTACGGTCCCTATTCGAGGACGCGGACGCGGAGGTGCGACGGGTGCTCCGGCGAGACGAACACGCGGTGCGTCGCCGCCTGGTAGTCCTCGTCCGTCGCCTCGGCGATCTCCATGAACCGCTGTGGGTTGCGGTCCACCATCGGGAACCACGAGCTCTGGACCTGGACCATCATCCGGTGGCCGCGCTTGAACGTGTGGGCCACGTCTTGCATGTCGAACGTGACCTCGGTGACCTCGCCGGGCGTGAACGGCTCAGGATCCGAGAAGCTGTTCCGGAACTTGCCGCGCATCACCTCACCGCGGACGAGCTGCTGGAAGCCGCCCATCGGGACGGAGCAGTCGTCGTCGGGGAGCTCGCACTCGAAGTCGCCGGGGTACACGTCGATGAGCTTGACCACGAAGTCGGCGTCGGTGCCCGTCGTCGAGACGAAGAGCGTCGCGAAGAGGTCGCCGGCGAGCGTCACGTCCTCGGTGAGCACGGGCGACTCGAAGACGAGCACGTCGGGCCGGGTCGAGGCGAAGCGCTGGTCCTGGATCACGTACCGGTCGTCGCGGCGGATGACGGTCCGGGGCGTGTGCGGAACCGGCCGCATCGGGTCGCTGACATACTCCGCGAAGGCTCCGCTGGCGCCGGGCGCCTCGAAGCCCAGGCCGCCGCCAGGCTGGAGGTACAGCTGGCGCTCGGCGGCCGCGCGCGGCGGCCAGGCGTCGAAGAAGCGCCAGCGGTTGTCGCCGGTGATGAAGACGGAGGCCTCGGCGAGGTCGGGCTCGCCGTCGCCCTTGAGGTGGGCCTGGAAGAAGGGCGCCTCGATGTTCTCGCGGTACCAGTTGGCCGTCTGCTGCTCGAAGTAGAGGTCGCCGTAGCGGTCACCCGCGCCCCGCGCCCAGGCGCCGTGCCACCACGGCCCCATCGCGAGGATGGACGATCCGGACGTGTTCGCCTCGACCGTCGAGTATGTCTTGAGCGGGCCGTAGAGGTCCTGCGCGTCGAACCAGCCGCCGGTCGTGAGTACGGCTGGCTGCACGTCGCGGAGGTGCGGCAGCGGCGTGCGCGCCTGCCAGTACGCGTTGTAGGTGTCGTTCTCGATGATCTCCTGCCAGAGGTCGTTCTCGCCGCCGAAGAACCGCTCGTTGACGGTCGCCAGCGGGCCCAGGTCGAGGTACCACTGGTAGCCGTCGGGCGTGCCGTAGTCCGAGAAGCCACGCGCGCGGCGCGGCGTCGGCTCAGGGCGGGGCGTGCCATAGAAGGAGATGAAGCTGAACGTGGCCTGCAACTGGAACGCCCCGTTGTGGCGTCGGTCGTCGCCGATCCACCAGTCGGTGACGGGTGCCTGCGGCGAGACGGCCCTGACGGCCGGGTGCGCGTCGAGCAGCGCGTGCGTCGCGTAGAAGCCGGGTGCTGAGATGCCCCACACCCCCACGCGGCCGTTGGTGGGGATGTTCTCCAGCAGCCACTCGACGGTGTCGTACGTGTCCGTGCTCTCGTCGATGTCGCCCGGCGCCTTATCAGCGATGTGCGGGCGCACGGCCACGAACTCGCCTTCGGACATCATCCGCCCGCGCACGTCCTGGTAGACGAACACGTAGCCGTCGCGCATGAGGCTCTCCGACGGCCCGAGTGACGACCGCATCTCGTCGCCGTAGGGCGCGATGCCGTAGGGCGTCCGCTGGAACAGGACGGGGTACGTCCGCGAGTCGTCCTTGGGGACGTAGATCGACGTGAACAGCCGCGTGCCGTCCCGCATCGGCACCATGTGCTCCGACTTCGTGTAGTGCTGGCGGACCCAGTCGGCCTGGGCGCCAGCGGCGGGAGCCATGAGGACGAGGGCGGCGAGAAGGGAGATGAGCGGGCGCATGCGGACGTGGAGGGAGCGCTGGGAAACTAGAGCCGCGCTCCCGCGGCCTGTGGTCTCGCCGCGCCAGCGGCGCCCGATCCCGCTGGCGGCACGGACGGCACCCGTACCCGCCGGGGCGGTCGGCAGACACTCCATCGCCTCAGTCCCGCCCGTCCGTACGGGGTGCGTCGCGGTGCAGCACGCCAGGAGCCTCGATCGCGTCTCGAGTCCGGGCGAGAGGTCGGCGACGGTCGCCAGGACGGCTGCTTTTGCGTCCGGGGCCGTCCACGTCCGGGGCCGTCCACGCCCCCGAAAAATGCGTCGAGGTGGACGTGGGTCGTCTTTTCTACCTCCCAATCGGGCTTCGTCACGTCCTGTAGGGCGGTACCGGGCGCGGTTGGAGCGATGTGGGGGCAGAGTGGGTCGTCATGGGAGGAGCGGCCAGAGGAGGAGGACGGCCGCCGCGAGGCAGGCCACCGTGCGGACCGTGTTCCACCGCGTCCACCGGCGGAGGTAGTCGGCCCACAGCCGGTGCCCCGCCTCGGTCTCAGCGTCGGCACGCTCGAGCGCGTTGTTGAGTGGCACGTTGCCCGCTGCCGTGACGACGAAGCATCCGACGACGCACACGACAGCCGCGGCCACGGCGAACGGCGAGACGGCCGGATCCCAGCGCCAGATGGCGAGACCCGCCAGCACCACCGAGGCGACCGGGATCCCGAAGAAGAGCGCCATAAACGACGGGCGGAACACGTCGACGTTGATCCGCTGCATGGCGCGGATGCCCTCGGCCGGCGGGATGCGGCCGAGGGCGGTCATGATGAACGACGAGAAGGCGTAGAACATCCCGCCCATCACGGCAGATGCGACGGCGAGAGCGAGGAGGGCTAGGGCCATTGGGACGAGGGATTGGGTGAGCGTCTTCCCCGCTGGCGGACCGTCGTCGCCAGCGGGGCAGGACCAGGACGGGCGTCAGCCGGAGACCGTGACAGAGGTACCGACCGTGTCGGGCCGGGCGACAGCCTCGGCGAGGAAGCGGGCGACCGACGCTCGCGACACTTTCATCTCGCGGGTCGTCCCGTCGAGGCTCAGGAACGGCGCGGCCTCGGGGCCGTCGCTCAGGTGGACCGGTTGGACGAGCGTCCAGTCGAGCCCGCTGGCGCGCACGGCGGCCTCCTGCCGCTCGGTGTCATCGATCTGCGGCTTGAGGAGGAGCCCGAAGAACAGGCTGTCGGAGACTCCGAGGAGGTCGCGCGTAGCGCCGACCCCGAACGTGCTCTGCACGACGAGGCGGCGGACGCCCTCGGCCCGCATGGCGTCGATGACTGTCTGGGTCCCGCGGGAGCGGATGTCGATAGGCGTCCGGGCAGGGCCGAGGACGCGGACCCGGAGCGGGTTCTCGGCGATCCCGAGCGTGACGACGACGGCGTCCTGTCCGGCCACGGCGGCCTGGACGGCCTCGGAGTCGGTTGCGTCTCCGTCAATGGTCGCGAGTCCATTGACGCCGAGGCCTTCGGCGGCGTCGGTGAGGCGGCTGGCGCGGCGTGAGAACGCCGTGACGGCGTGGCCGTCGGCAGCGAGCCGGGCGACGGCGGCCCGGCCCGTGCCTCCGGTCGCGCCGACGACCAGGACGCGCTGAGGCCGGACGGCGGAGGGAGACGCGCCAGAGGCGTCGGGGTGGGACGTAGCGGCATTAGACGCGGTAGCGCCAGAGGCGGCGGTCGGGGTGAGAGTCTGGGTAGACATCGGAGTCGGAGGCTGGTGAGAATCCGGCCCTCTTCGGGGCCGCACGACCAGCCTAGGGCGCTCCCGCAGCGCTCGTCGTACCCGATCCTCCGGGGTCCATGCCCGTGCGTCCAGAACGGCTCGGGCACCCTATCATTCCGCTGCGATTGATCGGCTTGTGTCTCATGGCTGCGACCACCTACACGCCCGATGCCCCGACCGCGTGGGGATCCGACGACCCCCTCGGAGAGGTCCTCCACCTCCTCCGTATGTCGGGCGTGTTCTACACGCGCTCCGAGTTCACCGAACCGTGGGCGCTCGCGCTTCCGGCGCTCCCGGACTGCCTCATGTTCCACGTTGTGACGGAGGGTGAGGCGTGGCTGGAAGAAGACGGCGCCGACCCGATTGCGCTCGCGCCGGGTGCCCTGGCGCTCGTTCCCCACGGCGAAGGCCATAGGCTCTCGAGCGCACCGGACATCCCGGCCGCCGACCTCTTCGACGTGCCGCGCGAGCCCGTCGGCGAGCGGTACGAGATCCTGCGCCACGGCGGTGGCGGTGCGCCGACGACGATGGTCTGCGGGGCCGTCCGGTTCGATCACCCGGCCGTCGCGCACCTCGCGTCCGTCCTCCCGCGCCGGATCCTCGTGGAGGCGAGCGGGGACACGGGTGGTGCCTCGCCGGAGCGGGCGTGGATGCAGGGGACCCTCGCCCTCATGGCCGCCGAGGCGGCCCGCCGCCAGCCGGGCGGTGAGGCCCTCATCACGCGTCTCGCTGACGTGCTCGTGGTCCAGGCCGTGCGGACGTGGCTCCTGGAGGCGCCAGAGGCCCACGCCGGGTGGCTTGGGGCACTCCGCGATCCGCAGGTGGGGCGGGCGCTCCTCGCGGTGCATCGCGACCCCGAGCGTACGTGGACCGTCGAGGCGCTGGCGGCTGAGGCGGCCCAGTCTCGGTCAGCGTTCGCGGCCCGGTTCGCCGGCCTCGTCGGTGAGCCGCCCATGCGGTACGTCACCCGCTGGCGGATGCACGTGGCCGCGACGGTGCTCCGGGAGGAGGACGCGACGGTCGTCGAGGTGGCCGACCGGCTGGGCTACGCCTCAGAAGCTGCGTTCAGCCGGGCGTTCAAGCGAGTCGTCGGCGTGCCGCCGAGCGAGGCCCGGGAGGCCTTCGCCTCTGTCTGAGGCACCGGACATGCCTCAAGCTAGAACCTCGTTGCTCAGCCCCTCTACGGCGGGGAGCCACAGAACGAACGTGGCGCCCTCGCCCTCTTCGCTCTCGACCGCAAGCTGACCGCCGTGCCCTTGGACCACGACGTCGTAGCTCAGGCTGAGTCCAAGTCCGACGCCCTTGCCCGGTGGCTTCGTGGTAAAGAACGGCTCGAAGACCCGCGCCCGGACGGACTCCGGCATCCCAGGACCATCGTCGGATACTCGGACCTCGACGCCACCCTCGGTCCGGCGCGTGGAGACGGTCACGGAGGCCTCCGCCTCATCGCGTACGGCGTCGAGCGCGTTCGTGACGAGGTTGACGACGACCCGGCCAATCTCCTGCGGGTCGGCCTCGACTGCCCCTACGTCGTCTGCGAGGTCGAGCGTCGGGTTCGCCTCGGTGCCAGGATGCTGTGCACGGTCGGCGTGGAGGGCGTGGGCGACGTGCGTCTCGACGAGCCCATTGACATCGACCTCGCGGTGTTCTCCGCTCCCACTCCTGGCATGGGCCATCATCGCCTGCACGACGGCATCGGCTCGACGTCCGTGGTGACCGATCACCTCAACGTTGGCTCGGAGGTCCGCCCGAAGCGCCGCACGTTCGTCCGGGTTCGCCTCCGCGTCGAGATCGTCGATCAACTCCGTTGAGAGGTCGGCGAAGTTGGTGACGAAGTTGAGCGGGTTCTTGATCTCGTGCGCGATGCCGGCGGTCAGCGCACCGAGGGACGCCATCTTCTCCTGTTGAACGAGGCGAGCTTGCGTCGTCTTGAGTTCCGACAACGACGCTTCCAACTCAGCCGTCCGTTCGGCTACCTCGCGTTCGAGGACGTGGGTTCGGCGTGTGAGCGCCTCGACGAGCGTCTCGCCCTCCTCCATCACGGCGTCAGCGATGGAGAAGTGGAAGTGGGCAATGAGCCACCGCCCAGAAGACCGGTCGAGGATGATTGAGACGCGCGGGTCGACGGCGTACGTCTCGTCGCCGACTACCACGGTCGAACGGATCTGGCCCTCAGCGACCGCGAGGTCGGGCCGGAGCAAGTGGACGTCGAACCACTCCATCCGGTAGTTCGGCTCGTGGGCGTCCCAGTCCGTCGCCTCCTTCTCCTCGATGAACATGTCTCGGACTGACTCTCGGGTCGTGTAGCGGTCGCCAGGTCCGGTGCCGAGACCCGTGAACCCGTCAGCGACGAGGTCATAGGCTGCATCGGCACCCGAGGTGCCCGGCGCCATCCACGTCTCGAAGAAGGCCTGGACGGTTTCGGCGATCTCTCGCTCAGTCATCGGGCGCGTAGTCGGAGGGTGAAGCGTCGAGGATCGGGAGTCGGCCCGATTCGACGAGGAGAATGAGACGTCTGGGGACTGGGAAGCCCCTCCAATCATGATAGAACTGGACATGACTCAAAGACCTGTAGAACGAGGGCTAGGAAACAGAGGGTCCAACGTGTCTAGGCCTGAGCCGACGTGAACGCGGGCCTGGACATTCGACTCGGCGTCTGCCACCGCCATGCGTACCACACGACCGCCAGGAGGGCGACGACCTCGACCCCTGCGAAGAAGGCATCATCGAGGTCAGGCGTGAGGTTGAAGCTGACAGTCAAGGCGACCATCAGCGGGGCCGCGATCAGATTCGCCCGCCGGTTGACCCCAGGGCGAAGCACCTGGGACAGGAAGACCATCCAGATCGGGATCTGCAGCACGATGGCCGCGGCGAGCAGCAGGGTCTCCGAGATCCCCTCGCCGCCTGAGGTCCTTGCGAGCAGGTCCTCGAGGTAACCCGTCCGGGCGAACTCGTGGAGGTCACGGAAGATCATGTTGAAGAGGACGACGGTCCACAGCGTCGAGAGCTTGGTCTGCATGGTGGAGGCCCAGTGGGCGGGGTTCGGCGCCACTCTACCCGCCCGAGCAGGCCCTCCGAATCCCCCAGGCGGTCCAACCGAGGGTGCAGTCTGAGGGTGCAGACGCGGGTCGCCGGACGTCTCTCGGGTTAGAGCAGGCCGAGATCGCGCGCCCGTGACGCGGCCTCCGTCCGGTTGCGGACCTCGAGCTTGCCGTAGGCATTGGCCACGTGCCGTTTGACCGTAGCTGGGCTGACGAAGAGGTGGTCGGCGATCTCGCCGTTCGTCATCCCGGTCGCGATGAGGCGGACGACCTCGACCTCGCGCGGGGTCAGGGGCTGGACGAGGTCGGCCATTCCCGGCATCACCTCAGGGCCAGACGGGACCCGCTCCTCGAGGACAGACAGCAGGCGGGCGGCGTAGCCGCGCGGGCCGCCCTCCGCCGTCGCCGCCCGGCGGAGAAGACGCCGGACGCGTTCCCCCTCGGCGACGAACACCTCGACGTAGCCCTCAGCCTCGGCTATGCTGAGCGCGCGGTCAAGGGCTTCGAGAGCACGGTCATCGTCTCCCTGCGCCTGAGAGGCGAGCGCTGTCAGAACGAGGATCTCGATGACTCGCCCCGTCCGCGCCCCGCTCTCGGCCTGGCTGAGGAGGCGTTTGAGAAGGTCGGCGGCCTGACGAAGCGCCTCCCCAGACCCATCCCGCTGGTGCTTGGCGAGGAGGACCCGCGCGAGCGTGACGTGCTCGTACTCGCGGAGGTAGCTCAGGTCGTCGGAGGCGGAGATCCCGCGCTCACGTGCCCAGCCGGTGGCCTTGTCCACCCGTCCTTGCCGGACCCACACGCGCGCCTTCCGGGCCGCGATTGGACACGTGTCCGGGAGCGGGAACGTGAGGTGGAGCCGTTCGGCCTCATCGAGCCGTTCGAGTGCCCGGCTCAGGTCACCTCGGGCCTCTGCCAGACGGGCTTCCACGACATGCGTGCGATACCGGTGCTCGGGGAGAGCAGCGCCTTCCCCAAGCGCCTCTGCCGTCCGCAGGTCCCGCTCGGCCGCGTCCAAATCGCCCCGTTCGAGGCGGATCTCGCCGAGACCTACATGGAGACTGGCCGTCCCAGGGAGCGCCTCGCTGTGCTGCTCCGCAAAGCGAAGGGATCGCTCGTATGTCTCGACGGCGTCCGAGAGCCGCCCCTGGACGATCCGGATCTCCGCCAGCACGGCCGTCCCAGCGACAGCGTCGGCGAGGCTCCCGTCTCGCCTCAGGTGCTCCATCCCCTCGGCGAACGTCCGGTGCGCGGTTTCGAGGTCCCCGCGCACCCAGGAGGCAAGGCCGAGGAGGGCGGCCGCGGCGCCTCGCGCCAGGATGTCGCCCTCGGCCGACAGGTCAAGCGCGCGCTGGGCGTGCTCGGCAGTCCCGGCCATGTCGCCGCGGGCCTGGGCACGGACGGCGTGATAAATGGCGTGCCGCATGGGGAGCGCGCGGAACTCGTCCTCGTTGGCGACGACCATCCCGGCCGCCTCGGCAGCCCGTCGGGTGTCGGAGTCGGTCACGGCTCCGAGCCACCGCTCGACGTCGGCGAGTCGGCCGTCGGCCTCTTCGCCCCGGCCAGAGCTGTAAAGGGCCCACGCGTAGTCGGCGCTGAGGTTGGGCCGGGACCGGACGATGTCGTCGGGGAGTGCCTCCAGCCAGCGGAGCATGGCTGCCTCCTGGCGTTCCCGGCGGACGGCTGGAGCGACGCCCTCCACGAGGTCGGCCGCGCGCTCGGTACTCCCCGCCGCAAGCGCGTGGCGGATCGCGTCCGCCGCGGACCCCTCGGCCTCGAACCACGCGCTGGCCCGGTTGTGGAGCGCGGACACGTCGCCGGGCGCGAGACGGCCGAGCCGCTGGCGGAGGAGGTCGCCGAAGAGGTGGTGGTAGCGGTACCACCGCCGCTCGTCGTCGAGCGGGACGACGAACAAACCGGCTCGCAGGAGGGCCTCCAAGGTTGTCTGGCCGGACCCCGACGGTACATCCAGGACGACGTCGCAGAGCGGGCCGGAGAGCCGGTCGAGCACCGAGGTCTGGAGCAAGAATGACCGAACGGGCCCAGGCTGCAGGTCGAGCACCTCCTCGACGAGGTAGTCCGTGACGAACCGGTGGCTCCCCGTGAACGACGCCACGAACCCCGACGTGTCGGCCCGGCCCCGCATCGAGAGCGCCGCCAACTGGAGTCCGGCCGCCCACCCCTCGGTCCGCGCCTCGAGGGCCGCGACATCGGCGTCGGAGAGACCGAGACCCATGGCGCCGTTGAGAAAGTCCTTGGCTTCGGCCTTCGTGAACCGGAGGTCCGCAGCGCGGATCTCCGTGAGGTGCCCCCGCGCCCGAAGGCGCGGGAGCGGGAGGGCCGGGTCTTGCCGCGTCGTCACAAGGACGTGCGCGTGTGGAGGCAGGCGCTCGATGAGAAACGCGAGGGCGTCATCTACGCGAGGGTCGTCGACGGCGTGGTAGTCATCGAGAACGAGGATCAGCGGGCGATCGGTCGCCGCGAGCTCGTTGAGAACCTCGGTTAGGACCTGGTCGGAGGAGGGCGGCTGTGCGGATTGCAGCTCGCCGAGAGCGACTTTACCGAGGTCAGGCACGGCCGTCTGGAGAGCCGCGACGAGGTGGGTCAGGAACCGAACGGGATCGCTGTCCCCCTCGTCGAGCGAGAGCCACGCGGCCGACCGTTCGCGCTCGGCCAGCCAGGTGCTCACGAGCGTGGTTTTGCCAGCGCCAGCCGACGCCGAGACCAGCGTGAGCCGCTCGCGCATACCCTCGTCAAGCCGGGCGAGGAGCCGAGGACGAGGCACGGCGTCAGGCCGAACCGGTGGGGCGTATAGCTTCGTAGTTAGCACGACCAAAGGTAGAATATCCAGGCCTTTGGGTGACAAAAGGGAGGCTGGGCCGTCTGGAGTCGGGAGGCCAACGCTGCACCCCCGGTTTACACCCCCGGCTGCACCCAACGGTTGACGCGTCTCGCGGTAGAGCGCCTCTAGGCTCTTCTCGTACCAACCGCCTCATGGATATGCCTACCGATGCGACTGCCCTTCACTCCGATACCCTAGTCCCCGTGCTTAGACGCGCCATCGGATCGTGGCGCCTTGCCGTGGACCGCGTCCCGCTGGCGCCCGACGATCTTGCGGCCCGGTACGACCGGGCCGCTGCGGGGTGGGGCCGACGTCTCGATTGGTCCGGATTCTCAGCCGCCTACCGCCGGCTTTTCTCTGATCTCGTCGCCAGCGGTTCACTCGCCGACCTTCCCGCTGGCGCGTGGGTTCTCGATGCCGCGACCGGCTCGGGCGCTCTCGCCCTCGCGCTCGCGTCGTCCGTGAAGGAAGTCGCGCTGCGATCAGAGCCTCTCCTTGTGACCGCGACGGACCGCTCGCCAGCCATGGTTCGCGCGGCGCGCGCGGCTTTCGATGACGCTGGGCTCGACGCGGCGGTGTGTACTGCCGACGTCCGTGCGCTCCCCTTTGCCGACGGCTCGTTCGATCTCGCGATGGCCGGACACGTCCTGGAGCACCTCCCCGATCCTGGGGCGGCCGTCCGTGAGCTCGCCCGCGTGCTCCGGCCCGGCGCGCCGATCGTCCTCCTGACAACGCGGCCAGGACCCATTGGCGCCCTCGTCCATCTCCGCTGGCGCGTCCGTCGGCCATCGCCGGATGATCTCCGCGAATGGCTCCGCGCCGCGGGCGTCGACTCCATCGAGGTTCGACCCCTTCCGGGTTTGCCTTGGACGTGCCGCGCTACGCTCGCCTGCATCGGCCGGAAGGTTGGCACCTCCTAACTTTTGACCCCGACGACCATGACCGTCCCGTCCACCGCACGCGCCTTCGTCCACGACCGCTACGGCCCGCCGAGCGTGCTCCATGTGGTCGAGCGTGAGGTGCCGCCGCCTGGCCCCGGCGAGGTCCTCGTCCGTGTCCACGCCGTCTCGGTGAACCCGGCCGACTGGCGGCAGCTCCAGGCCGATCCCCCGTTTATCCGCCTCGAGACCGGACTTCGCCGCCCCCGCCAGCCGGTCCTCGGTGCTGACGTGGCCGGGCGTGTTGTCGCCGTCGGACGCGGCGTCGAGCGGCTCCGGCCCGGTGACGCTGTGTTCGGGAACGTGGCGCACGGCGGATTTGCCCAGTATGTCTGTGCGTCGGAAGCCCTCCTGGCGCGTATCCCGGACGGGCTCTCGTTCGAGGCTGCCGCCGCCATCCCGCTCGCTGCGACGACAGCGCTCCAGGCCCTCCGCGACGTGGCCGACATCCAGCCTGGCCATCGTGTCCTAATCAACGGGGCGTCGGGCGGCGTGGGCACGTTCGCTGTCCAGATCGCAGCGACGTTCGGGGCTGAGGTCACGGCCGTGTGCAGCGGCCGAAACGCCGAGACCGTCCGCCAGCTCGGTGCCGCCCACGTCATCGACTATACCCGCGAGGCTGCACGCCCTCAAGGCGCAGCATTCGACGCTGTCGTCGATCTCGTCGGCAACCTGCGGGTCCGCGATCTCGTCCGCGCAACGCGCCCCGGTGGGGCTGTCGCCACCGTAGGGTTCACGACGACGCGCCGGTTTCTGCTCACGACGCTCCAGGCTGCGTGGCATCGCCGCGTCCTGGGCCGCCGGATCGCCTTTCTCAACACTGAGGCTCGCCTCGACGATCTCGCCCTTCTCGCGTCGATGCTCGAGGACGGTCGCGTTACGCCCGTCGTCAGCCGCCGGTATGGGTTTAGCGACCTCCCAGATGCCGTGACCCACGTTGCTGGTGGCCATGCATGGGGAAAAGTCGTCGTGTCGGTGGGAGATCCGGACGCGACGCTTCCGCTCGTGACCTCGGCGAGATGGGCAGCAGCGGACGCCACGCAGGCCGTGCCCAGCGTCGCGCCGGTCGGGACGTGACCGATCCCTGTCGTGGTCGACGAGATCTGAGCCGGCAGTCGTCTCAACTCCGCGCGGTCCGAGCGGCTCGCCCTCTCGCACGAGGCGAATGTGACCGTGCTCCGCGGCCCGGTTGCCGACGAGCAACCCCGCTGGCGCAGGGCTCCGACGCCAGCGGCCCTCGATCCCGCTGGCGTTGTGCCCGACTGCGGGCGGGCGTGCACTCTCGCGCTCGACCCCGGCGCATTCGACGGTCGCCAGCAGGGCATGGCTACTCGCGGGAGGCATGCCGGGGCGGGAACGGGCCGCCTCGCGGGAATCTCTGGAACGGTGGCAATCACGCAGGCCGACGGGACACACACAATGACGCTAGAGGCCTCTGGCGCGAGCCGTTTACCTTGGGCGCCCTGGCTCTCGCCATCGATGCTCCGCCTCCTCTCCCTCGTCCTTCTTCTCGTGCCTCTGGCGGATGCGCTCGCGCAGCCCACGTCTGAGCCCGAGACCGAGGTGTTTCGTTTGGACGGCCCTTCGGGGGCCTACGACATAGAGGTCACGTTCCCAGCGCGCTACGACCGCGCGGGCGGCGAGGCGCTACCGACGCTCTACTTCTTGGACGGATGGCGCAACGCGGCCCTGATTCGGGGCATCCATCGCATCGCGATGACGACCCGAGTTCCGTCGCTTCCGTCAGAGGTGCGCCCGTTCCTGCTCGTCGGGGTGACGGCGATTGGCGGCGAGACGGCGTTTCAAGTCAGCCGGAACAAGGACCTCACGCCCACGCCCTTCATCCCTCCACGCGGGGTCACCTTCTCGATGGGCGACGCCATCACGCTGGACTCGGCCTCGACGGGTGGCGCCGAGCCCTTCCACGCCTTCCTCCGCGACGAGGTGATCCCCGAGGTCGAGAGCCGCTACCCGTCCGATCCGGCGCAGCGCGCCTACGCGGGCCACTCGTTCGGAGGGCTCTTCGGCGCGTGGATGATGACGACCCACCCAGAGACGTTCGCGGACTATCTGTTGCTGTCGCCGTCGCTCTTTTGGGATCGCGGGTACCTCGTGGACGCCTCGTTCGCAGCAGTGGGCGCCAGAGGCGCACGCGTGTTCATCGGCGCAGGGGACGCCGAGCGTGGCGGTATGGGCGACATCGCGACTCGTGCCGAGCGCTTCGCGTCCGTGCTCAACAGCACGCCGGGCGTAGAGGCAACGCTCCGCATCTACGAGGGCGCCGGGCATCAAGGCGTGCTCGCACCCGGCTTCTGGGATGGCATTCTCGCGCTCTACGGCGAGCCCGGTATCATGCCGTGAAGCCTCTGACGCCAGAGGCTCAATACCGCGCGAGGTCGCTCAGGCCCTCCGCGTCGGAGCGCGGCGTCTCGACACCGACGTCGGCGAAAAAAGCCGAATGAGGCAGAGAATAGGCGGTCGCGATCCGCAGGCTGGCGTCCTGCGGCGACGCCTGGCGTTGCTCGGTACCCCTGAGAACCACCCCGGTGGCCCCGCTTTCAGCGTCGGTCTGGCCAGCGCGGCCACCGGGGCCCTCGCTCGCATTTCATCGCGTGGTGGGTTCGTCGCCTACCTCCGGGGCTGGCACTGGTCCGGGCCGCCAAAACCTGACAGCGCCGTCCGCAATCAGCCTGTCGGGAGGGCATGCCCTCGGTCTCGCTGGCGACAGGGTCTTGCCCAACACGCGCTGGTTGGGTCCTATCGGTGAAGCCGCCTAGGACGCCAGCGGTGGCTGATCCCGCTGGCGACACCCGGCAGCTACATGACGCGGTCACCCGCTGGCGATCCGGGTGGGTGTGCGAGCGCACTGGACTCGCGCACGCCGACGCAACCCTCGTCGGTCGATGTCGTGGATGGTGTGTGGACAAGTCGGTGCTATGGCTCGCTGATACTTCCTCTAGCTTCACAGTTCGTTGACTCACCACGTAGCGAGTCCCCGCGCGGAGCCATAATTCCTCAAGGGGCGCGAGAGGGAACGCCGGTGATCCAGCCTCGGGCGACCCCGAGGCGGAGAGTCCGGGGCTGTGCCCGCAACTGTCAGCGACGCGCCGGCGGCCCCGGCGATCCTGCGACCACTGGCCTCGGCCGGGAAGGGCGCAGAGGAGGAGGCCGCCCTCCAGAGCGATCTGGGCCGTCGCGAGCCAGGAGACCTGCTCGCCGCGTTTGCTTTCCACCTCCGGGATCAGAGGGTCGGACTGCGACGGTGCGGTCGCCGGCTTCTCCCTCTTGTTGGAGTCCGGCCCTGCTCCCGTCTGCACGCCCGAACCCGCGCCTGGGGTCGGGCTTTTTTCGTGGAGGCTGCCTCCTCGACGCGCCCGATCCCCTCGCGTGGGCGGCACCGTGGCTGGTGCCCCCGTCTGCGTCCCGCCCATCCCCCCGGACCATGCAGACCACCTACACCCTCGGCGACCGCACGTTCGTCCTCGACGGCGACAAGGCCGAGGCCGCCCTCGCCAACAAACGCGTCATCAACGGCCGCGAGACGTTCGCGTTCAACCTGCTGCCGCTGAAGTACGCCTGGGCCTACGACCTCTACCGGACGATGAAGGCCAACCACTGGGAGCCCGAGGACGTCCCGATGCACAAGGACGCAGCCCAGTGGCGCGGCGACGACCTCTCGGACGTCGACCGTTGGATCATCCGCATGGCGATGGGCTACTTCTCGGCCGCCGAGGGCATCGTCGGCGACAACATCCTGCACGTCGTCCGCGAGCTGGTCACCGCCTCGGAGCTGAAGCTGGTCCTGGGCCGGCACGCCCACGAGGAGAACATCCACGCCGACTCGCTGCTGTACATGATCTCGTCGCTGGGCGTCAACCCGCACGAGTGCGAGGCGATGTTCGAGGACGTCGACACGATCCGCGAGAAGAACGCCTTCATCACCCGCGTCTCGCACGCGCTCCGCCGCGACCTCGACCTGACGGTGCTCGAGAACCAGCAGCTGCTCGCCAAAAACCTGTTCGTGTTCGGGCAGTGCATGGAGGGCACCCAGTTCTACGGCCTCTTCGGGATGGTGCTCAGCCTGTATCGCCAGGGCAAGTTCCCCGGCATCGGGCAGATGTTCCGCTACACGCTCCGCGACGAGTCGAACCACATCGAGGTGTTCCGGAAGCTGCTCCTCGAGCTGTGCGCCGAGAACCCCGACATCTGGACGGCCGCCTTCCGCGCCGAACTGTCCGAACTGATGGCCGAGGCGGTCCGCCTCGAGGAGGCCTTCATCCGCGACTGCCTGCCGGTCGCCGGCGTGGGGCTCAGCGCCGACGAGTTCGTGGGCTACGTGCGCTACATCTCGAACCGGCGGATGACGAGCCTGGCGCTCGAGCCGCTCTTCCCGGGCCAGACGAACCCGCTCCCGTGGCTGGCCGAGCTGATGGACATCCAGAAGGAGCAGAACTTCTTCGAGGGCCGGGTCACGGAGTACCGCAAGGCCTCCGCCCTCGCGCCCGTCGACGACGACGAGCTGTAGGTCAAGCGACGTGGGGCGTGGGACGTCGGATGTCCCGGCCGCCCACGTCCCACGCCCTACGCACGACGCTCCCTCTTTCCCCTCTCAATCTGCCATGTCAACCTCTGACCTCGTCCTCGACCTCGACCTCAAGCGCGCCGCGCTCCTGCCCCCCGCCGACCGACCCGCCCTCGACCCCGAGGCGCTTGTGGCTGACCTCGATGTCGACGTCGACCGGCTCCTGTTCGTCCGCGAGGACGGCACCGACGCCCGGCTCGACCCGGCCCGCCTCGGGGCGCTCGTCGCCGAGGCGGGCGCGACGGCGCGCCTCGCTGCCGGCGATCCGGCCGATGCCGCCGCGCTGGCCCCGTTCGTCCGCCGCGTGGTCGGCGACGTGCTCGCCCGGCTGGTGGCGCTGCCGGCCGACGCGCGGCCGTCGTTCTCGGACGTCGTCGCGCTCGCCGAGGCGGAGCTGCTGGCCGTCGGCGCGGTCGACGTGGCGAAGGCGCTCGTGATGCACCGCGCGCAGGAGGTGGCGCCGGCCATCCCGGTGCCGGCCGCGGGCGCGCTCCAGCTCATCCGCCGCGGCGGGCAGGTGGTGGCCTGGAACGCGGCCAAGATCGAGACGGCCGTGCGCAAGGCGTTCCTCTCGCGCGGGCTCGACTCGGCGCCGGCC
>JBCDLV010000027.1:0-18674 GCA_038744895.1 Bacteroidota bacterium
GCGCTTCAGAGTTCGTAGCGCAAGGGGCTTGCTGTAACACAGGGAGGCATGCCGCGTAGCCGCGTGCCTCCTCCCGTTGTCCAGTGCTCCCTCATGCGCCTCGTTACCGTTCTCGCCCTCGTCGTTTGTGCCGGTCCCGTGGCCGCCCAGAGTGCTACGGCCCCCACATCATTTCCCGCGGGTCTGTACCAGCCTGGAGACCCCGCGCCACAAGGGTCGCTCTTTTCGTTTGAAAGTGACGGCACGTTCGAGGTATCGGCCGGCCTCCACGTGATCGCCTCAGGGCAGTTTGCCTCGACTGCCCGGCATCTCGTACTGATGTTCGAGGCCGACGACGAGACGTGCGCCCGCCTCGGGGCGAACACCGGGATCTATTCGTGGGCTGAGACCGATGGGGCGATCGCGCTCACCGCCGTGGACGACGCCTGCGAAGGACGGGCTCAAGCGCTGTCCAGCGCTCTCTTGGCTCCGCAAGACGGTGGTGGAGAGTAGGCTTGGCTGATCCCCACCGGCTGGCGAGACGCAGCACCACTCGGCTAACGGTGTGCGGCGTTGACCTTCTGGCGGGGCTCGCACGCCAGCGCGATCGAACGAACGGAAAACGCAGAACCGAGCGCCAGCGGGATCGCTAGCCTCCGTGGTTTCGAACGCTCTCTCATGCGATACCTCTCCCTCGGCGACACGGACGACATCGCCGCGTCTTGCCACCACCTCACCTTCGGGGGAACGGGCCTCATCCTGGATGCCGGGATGGATCCCGACAAAGACGGAATGGCGGCCCTCCCGCCGTTCAAGCTGCTCAAAGAGCGGCCGGTCGACCACATCGTCGTCACCCACGCGCACCACGACCACCTCGGCGCGCTGCCGGTGCTGGCGCAGGAGGTCCCGCACGCGCCGATCCATATGTCGCGGCCCACGGCGATGCTGGCCGAGCAGCTGCTGCCGTCCTCCGCCCGGCTCCAGAAGCGACGCGTGCGAGAAGGGTCTACGAGCGACGCGCCGGTCTTCGACGTTGAGACCGCCGAGGCCCTCGCCTACGTTTACGACACCCACTTGCTGGACTCTCCGTTTAGCCTGGCCGGGCTGAAGGCCGAGGGCCCGCTGGCGGGGACGTTCTACCATGCCAGCCACGTGCTCGGCGCCGTTGGCCTCCTCGTGGAGGGCTATGAGGGCGGCCAGCGGCGACGCCTGTTTTATACGTCGGACACGAGCCTCCGGCCGCAGACCATCCTCCCCGAGGCCGACTACCCGGACGGCCCGCTCGACGTGCTCCTCCTGGAATCGACGCTGGGAGCCGACCCGCTGGCGGAGGAGATCACGCGCAAGGGCGAGGAGCGCCGGCTCGGTGAGGCGCTGGCAGACGTGCTGGGCGGCGGCGGCGTGGCGCTCATCCCCGTGTTCGCGCTCGGACGCAGCCAGGACGTGCTGGCGATGATCGACCGGTACAAGCGCCGCGGCGTGATCGACGCCGACACGCCGGTCTACACGGCCGGCTCGATGCGCGGCATCGCCGAGATCTACGACAAGACACGCCAGTCGACGCCGCGACTCGACCCGGACTTCGAGGTCTACGGTGTAGACCAAGAGCGGCTGCCGAAGACGCAGACGCGCCTCAATGAGGCCATCTCGAAGCCCGGCATCTTCGTCCTCACCTCCGGCATGTTGTTCGAGCGGACGCCCTCCTACAGCCTCGCCCAGCGCATCGTCTCGGAGGAGAAGCACGGCATCTTCTTCGTCGGCTACAGCAAAGAAGGGTCGCCGGGTGAGCAGCTTCAGGCCGCCGCCGCCAGCGGGTCCCCGATGACGTTCGAGGATCTCGAAGGTCCCGTGCCAGTCCGTGCGCGCGTCGAGCGCTTCCGGTTCTCGGGGCACGCCCACCGCCGCGACCTGATCGAGATCGTCGACCGGCTCAAGCCGCGCACGGTCGTGCTGGTCCACGGCGAGACGTCTGCGAAGGCGTGGCTCAAGGACAACGTCGAGTTCTTCCACCCAGATGTCCGCGTGCTCGTCCCAGAGCAGGGCCAGGAGGTCGAGCTGTGAGCGCGAGTCCCGACCTCGCGCCAGCGGACGCTTCTTGGACCCCGCTGGCGCCGTTTTGGGAGTCGCTCGGTACGCGGTCGTTCGTGACGAGCGGCGACGAAGACGACCGGATCCGAGTCCGCTACTACGCCGACCCCGAGGGGCGGACGTATGCTCGGGCGTGGTTCGGTCCGGGCGCGGAGGGGCCACCGGGGCACGTCCACGGCGGCGCGATGGCCGCGTTGCTCGACGAGAGCATGGGCATGGCCGTCCTGGCGACCGGCCGTGTGGCCGTGGCCGCTCGCATCGAGGTCGACTTCCGGTCGATGGTGCCGCTCGGCCAGGTCGTCACCGTGGAGCTGGCCGTCGGTGAGGCCGTCGGTCCCAAGGTGCCCGTGCGCGGCCTTTTGCGCCGTGGCGATGTGGTCGCGTGTGAGGCCACCGGGCTGTTTGTGGAGATCGGGACCGAAGGCATGGTGCGCGCCTCGGAGGCCGCAGAAGGCTAACCGGGACCCTGTGCGCCGCGCTGCGTAAGTGGGCGCCCACGTTCCCCGTCTGTTGTCTCCCGTCGTCTGATCCGCATGAGTGTCCACACTGAATCGCTTCCTGTATCCCGCCAGCAGGACTGGGAAGCTGCCACGCCATATCCCGAGTGGGTCGCCCATGTCGAGGACCTCGCTGAACTTTGGGCGAGTGCCACATCGAGAGCATCCGTCGCCGAGGACCTCGTTGCCCGCGTGGAGGCGGCGCTCGGCACGTGGCGCATCCTGGTCTTGACGGAGGACTGGTGCATCGACGCTACAGCCACGGCGCCGACCATCGCCCAACTGGCGGCGGAGGCCGTCAATCTGGACCTCCGCGTCCTCAACCGAGACGAGCATTTAGACCTGATGGACCAGCACCTCACGAATGGCACGGCGCGGTCGATCCCGGTGGCCATTCTCCTCGACGGCGAGGGGGTCGAGCGCGGCTGGTGGGGCCCGAGGCCCACGGACCTCCAGGCGTGGTTTGAGGAGACCGGTCGCGGCCTGGAGAGCGAGGAGCGGTACCGCGAGCTTCGCAAGTGGTACGCTCGGGATCGCGGGCAGACGACGGCCCGCGAAATCGTCGAGCTGATCGAGCACGCCGCTGGCGCCGGCGCCGTCCTCTAGACGCGATGCCGCTCGACCCTCCGCTCTCCGATACCGACCATGTGGCGGGTCCCGAGGACCCCGTCGTTACCGTGGTGCACTACGGCGACTTCGAATGCCCGTACTCCAAGGATGTCCACGACATCATGGCCGAGGTGAGAGGCAAGCATCCTGGCCTCCTGTTCGGCTTCCGGCACTTCCCGCTTCGGCCCCATCCGAACGCGCTCAACGCGGCGATTGCATCCGAGGAGGCTGCACGCCAGGGGGGCTTCTGGCTCATGCACGAGCGGATGTACGAGCACCAACTCGAACTCCGCCCCGCTGATCTCGCGGCTCATGCTGAGGCCGTCGGCCTCGACGGGTCCGCCGTCCGCAGGGCTGTCGACGAGGGGCGTGGAAAGACGGAGATCCTGGCGCAGAAGCGCGCGGGCGTCCGTGCTGGTGTCCGGTCCACGCTCGGCCTGTGGATCGACGGCGAGTGGTTCGAGGAGAACGACCTGGAGGAGGCCATCATCGAGCGCGTGATCCGGAAGCTCCAGGCGGCGGGGCGGTAGTACGTCTGCATCAGGCATACGGTGAGCGGCCCTCCTCAGATTTGGGGACGTTACCTGCCGTGCTCTGTGCGTCTTGGATTCCTCTGTGCTCTTCTTTCTCTCGCTGCTACGGCGAATGCCCAACGGACACAACTGTCTGTTGGACCTAGCCTCGTGGTCCCATCACAAACGCTAAGCGCCTACTTCGATGCGGGAGTCGGAGTTCGGGTGGCAGCCACGCAGGGGAGTGGCAGAGTGAGGTGGAGACTCGGGCTGGAGACGACGTACTACGTAGGGCGGCAGCTGTCCCAGCTTGCTCCCCAGTCCAGTGGGCTGAGCGTAGGGGTAACGGGCAGCATGGTCCGACAGCTTGGAAGGGGAGCGACCCCGATCCACATCGTCGTCGGGCTCGGCGCGCTCCATGAGAGGGCAGGTGATCGTGCCTCCTGGTATGTCGTCCCCGAGATTCACTCAGGACTGGGCGTGACCGTCCCGATCGCCTCGCGCGAAGTCGTCCTGGAGATTGGGGCCCAGGCTGTCTTCTCCTGTGCGCTCGCCAACTGTGACTATATCCCTGTATCCACGCGACTTCCGCTCACGGTCCGTGTCGATCTCTAAACGCAAAAGCGCCCAGCCTCCGCAGAGACCGGGCGCCCGAAGGGCCCTGCTGGCGAAGTGCAACGCAGCCGCCAGCGGGATGGATCGTTACTCGGAGGCGAGTGTCAGCTCCACAGCGTCGTCGCCAGCGGAGGCGCGACCGCCGAGGTCGGCGTCCTCGACTTCCAGGGTCTCGACGTCGGTATCTGTGCCAGCACCCGTGCCGGCGATCAGCGGGGCGATCACGAGGGCCACGACCGAGATGAGCTTGACGAGGATGTTGAGGGACGGGCCCGAGGTGTCCTTCAGCGGGTCGCCGACGGTGTCGCCGACGACGGCCGCCTTGTGGACGTCCGAGCCCTTGCCGTAGGTGACGCCGTCGAAGGTGACGCCGCCCTCGATCCGCTTCTTCGCGTTGTCCCAGGCGCCACCGGCGTTGGACTGGAAGATGGCCATGAGGACGCCCGTGACGGTCACGCCCACGAGCAGGCCGCCCAGCATGTTCTTGTCGTAGAACCCGATCGCGACGGGGACAACGACCGCCAGCAGGCCCGGAAGGACCATCTCACGGATAGCAGCCTTCGTCGAGATGTCGACGCAGCGCGCGTGGTCCGCCTTGGCGGTGCCCTCGCGGAGGCCCGGGATCTCGTTGAACTGGCGGCCGACCTCCTTGATCATGTCGCCAGCGGCGCGGCCGACGGCGTTCATGGCCATGGCCGAGAACACAAACGGGAGCATGCCGCCGAGGAGAACGCCAGCGAGGATGCGCGGGTCAGCCACGTTGATCGCCTCGATACCCGCCTGCTGCATGAACGCCGCGAAGAGGGCCAGCGCCGTGAGCGCAGCGGAGCCGATGGCGAAGCCCTTGCCGATGGCGGCCGTGGTGTTGCCCACCGCGTCGAGCGTGTCGGTCCGCTCGCGGACCTCCGGTGGCAACTCGGCCATTTCGGCGATGCCGCCGGCGTTGTCCGAGATCGGGCCGTAGGCGTCGACCGCCAGCTGGATGCCCGTGACGCTCAGCATGCCGAGCGCTGCGATCGCGATGCCGTAGAGGCCAGCGAAGTAGAACGAGCCGATGATGGCGAGCGCGAGGACCACCGTCGGGAGGCCCGTCGAGTACATCCCGACGCCGAGGCCAGAGATGATGTTGGTGGCCGCACCCGTGACGGACTGGCGTGCGATGCCTGTGACCGGCGACGTGTGGGTGGCCGTGTAGAACTCCGTGATGAGGCCGATGGCCGTACCGGCCGCGAGGCCGATCAGGACGGCCCAGAAGACGCCGAGCGACGAGTACGTGAACGTCCCGACGATGGGCGTCGTGGCCGTGAACGTGTCCGGCAGCATCGCGCCGATGATGAAGAACGACAGGACAGCCATGATGCCGGCCGCGCCGAACTCGCCGATGTTGAGCGCCCGCTGCGGGTTGCCGCCTTCCTTCACCTTGACGAAGAGCGAGCCGATGATCGACACCACGATGCCGACGGCGGCGATCACGAGCGGAAGCAAGACGGCGCCGAGTTCCATGCCGCCCGCATCGAGAAGCGCGGTCGCGAAGGCCGCGCCGAGCACCATCGCGCCGATGATCGAGCCGACGTAGGACTCGAAGAGGTCGGCGCCCATGCCAGCCACGTCGCCCACGTTGTCGCCCACGTTGTCGGCGATGGTCGCCGGGTTGCGCGGGTCGTCCTCGGGGATGCCTTCGTAGACCTTGCCAGCGAGGTCGGCGCCGACATCGGCGGCCTTGGTGTAGATACCGCCGCCGACACGAGCGAAGAGGGCGATCGAACTGGCGCCGAGCGAGAAGCCGGCGAGCACGTTGAGGATCCGGGTCACTTCCTCTGCCTGGAGGATGCCGTCGGCGCCGTCGAAGAGGCCCTGGTACACGACGAAGAGCGTGCCGAGGCCGAGAAGCCCGAGGCCAACGACCGACAGGCCCATCACGAGGCCACCGGAGAACGCCACATTCAGCGCCTCACCGAGCGAGGTCCGCGCCGCGTTCGTGGTGCGCACGTTGGCCTTGGTCGCCACGCGCATCCCGAAGAAGCCCGCCAGCCCGGAGCAGACGGCGCCGGCGATGAATGAGACGGCGATGAGTGGGCTGGAGTCGGCGCGTGTGAGGTTCGCCAGGAGCAGGAGCGCGGCGACGACGATCACGAAGGCGGCCAGCACGCGGTACTCGCGACGAAGGAACGCGGCGGCGCCCTCCTGAATGTCGGTGGCGATCTCGGCCATCCGGTCCGTGCCGACGGGCTGGGCGTTGACCCAGCGGGTGCGGAAGAAGGCGTAGCCCAGCGCGAGCACGCCCGCGACCGGGACGAGCAGGGACAGGAGCGATTCGGACATCGGTTCGGGTTGGGTGTTCAGGTCTGAAGCCCGCTCGGGAGGCGGGCTATCGGCGGTTGTGCCGGTTCATAGCGACGGTCAGCCCGTCGCGGGCAAAGGTGAGCGCGGCGTCGGCGGCGTTGGCAACGGCGTCATCGAACGCCGGTCGCTCGTCGTCGCCAAAGGGCGACAGGACGAAGTCGACTTGGCCACCGGGCGGGAAGCTATCCCCCACGCCGACGCGCAATCGGGGAAACTCAGTGGAGCCGAGGGACTCGATCACGCTCCGGATGCCGTTGTGGCCGCCGTGTGAGCCCTTGGGGCGCAAGCGCAAGGCGCCGATGGGCAGCGCGAGGTCGTCGTAGACCACTAGGACGTGGTCTGGTGCGAGCCCGTAGCGATTCAGCAGCGCGTCGATGGCCTGTCCGCTTCGGTTCATGAACGTGAGCGGCTTTGCGAGCGCGATGCCAACGGGGCCCGCTGGCGCCGTCTCGTCTGCGGATGCCGATGGCTCCACCGGCAGCGTCGCCTCGGCCACGAACGAGTGGCTGGCCTCCGTGGCTGTCCGTGGATCGAGGGAGACACCGAGACGCCCCGCCAGCCGGTCGATTACCTCGAATCCCGCGTTGTGCCGCGTTCCGTCGTAGTCCGGTCCTGGGTTGCCGAGCCCAACGATCAGCGTGTGCACAGGGACGGCCGGTGCGGGCTGGCGAAAGCCGAGCAGACGAGACAGCCAGGACATGGTCAGGGAAACGAGCCGTTCCCGCGAGGCGAAAGCCGTCTATGCCCAGGAAGGCGTGTGACGGGCCCTCGCCTGCGGGAACGACGCAGCGGAGAGGCGGGCTGGCGCCAGCGGGTTAGCCCTCGGCGGCTTCTGCCTCGGCGGGGGCACCCTCCTCGACAGGCTCGGCGCCATCTTCGATACCGAGGTCATCCTCGGTCTCCTCGACGGCAGCCCGCGGCACGGTGATCGTCGCGATGGTGCGCGAGAGGTCGGTCAGCACGTCGATGTCGTCGCCGAGAGCAAGCTCCTCGACGTGGAGGGACTCGCCGACCTCCAGCGAGGTGACGTCGAGCGTGACGGCGCCCGGGATGTCTTTCGGAAGCGCCCGGATCTCCAGCTCCTGGAGCGGCTGCGACAGGATGCCACCGGCCTTGACACCGCGAGGCGCGCCTTCGAGGCGGATCGGGATCGTCATCGTGAGCGCCTCGCCAGCGGTGAGCGCGAGGAAGTCGACGTGGAGCGGCTGGTCGGTGACCGGGTGGAAGTCGACCGACTTCAGGATCGCCTCGTGGTCATCGCCGTCGACGGAGATCGCAACGCGGTACGTCTCGGTCGTGAAGATGAGCGGACGGAGCGCGAGCGTCTCGGTGGCGAAGTGGACGGGCTCTGTGTTCGAGCCGTAGAGGACGCACGGGACAAGGCCCTCGCGGCGGACGGCCTTGGAGGCCTTCTTGCCGGTCTCGCGCGGGCGAACGTCGAGCGTAATGGACTGCATGATTCAGGGTCGGATGCTGGGGGCGACGACTCGCGATGCGCCCCCGCAGACGGGTGGATCGCGGACTGAACCAGAAGGCTAGGGCTCGCAGCACCGTGCCGACCGCGACAAATCGGCGAAGAGGGGCCGCCCAGCCGGGGCCGCCGCTGGCGGACGGGCCCCGCTGGCGAGCATCTTGCGACGCGTCCCCAGCCACCCATTCCCGACGCCGCATCCCGTGATCTCCCTCTTCCTCATCGACATCGATGGTTGCCTGAGCGAGCCGTATGTCCCGTTCCGACTCGATGCGTTCGAGCGCCTTCGCCAGTGGGGCGCCCAGGCTGAGACGGATCCGCGCGCTCCCCACATTGGGATCTGCTCAGGTAGGTCATACGCGTATGTGGAGGCTACCGCGCAGGCACTGGGGCTCCGAGCGCCGGCCCTGTTCGAAAGCGGCGGTGGACGCTTCGACTTGCCATCGGCCCGGATTACCTGGAGCCCTGCACTGACACCCGAGATCGAGCGTGCCCTCGCGGAGTGCCGGCAGTTCTTGACACGCCACGTGGTGCCGTCGTCCGAGACGCTGTCGTTCGACTACGGCAAGCGCAGCCAGGCGGGCATCGTGAGCCCGATCGTCGGCGAGTGCGAACAGCATCTGCCCGCGGTCCGGGACGCCGTGCGCCAGCTGTCAGCCCCGCTGGCGGTCTATCACACGCCGTACTCCATCGACGTCGTGCCCGAGGCGCTGACGAAGGTGCGGGCCCTGGAGTGGGTCGCCGAGGCGGAGGGCATACCCCTCGACGCGATCGCATTCATCGGCGACACGAATGGCGACGCCGCAGCCATCTCGGGCGCAGGGCTCGGATTCGCGCCTGCTAACGGGTCCGAGGAGGCCAAGAAGGCCGCCGACGTGGTGACCGCTGGCGCCGTGACCGACGGCGTGCTGGAGGCCTATCGTGAATGCGTGCGCCGCAACGGAGTACACCCGTTCGATCAATAAGCGGCGTGGGCGGTGCGTTGTGGGCGCGTTCGGTCGTCTCAGACACCATCCCAGCCGATACATTTCAAGACGATGCTTGGTCTCGCTCGTCTCGCTGCTCCCGTCGTCGCCCTCATGCTTGCCCTGCCTGCCTGGGCACAAGCTGAGGGCGAGCCGCCGCTCGCGATGGTTACTGCTGGCGATGCCCCACAGATCGTCGATGTGGACGACGCGCCTGCGTACTACGTGACGGCCCGTCGCCTTGAGATCCGCGAGCGCCCGACGAATCGTTCCCCATCGCTCGCCACGCTACAGCGCCGCGACGGCGTTCGCGTGCTCGATCCCCTCCGGCTGCCGAACGATCCGCCTCCCCTCTGGCGCCTCGTGCAATACGGTGACGTCCGAGGCTACGCGCCAGCGGAGGGCCTGTCCAACATCTGGATCCGCGTGGACAAGAGCGACCGGATGGTGTGGGTCTACCGCGGCTCTGAACTCCTCCGCGAACTCCCGGCCGACGTGTCCCAGAGCCCGGAGGACAAGGTGCGACGCTCCAACCTGGGCGAGAGCGAGCACTACCGGATTCCCGAGGGCACCTTCTTCGTCACCCGCCTCCACGGTCAGTCGGAGTATTACCGGGCGTTCGTGCTTAGCTACCCGGGACCGGTCCACGCGCAGCGGGGCCTCGACGCGGGCATCATCAGCCAGGCCACGTACGACCGCATCCTCCGCGCCGACCGCGAGGCGCTCGAGCCGCCGATGGGCACGCGGCTGGGCGGCCTCATCGAGATCCACGGCCACGGATCGGGACGCCAGCAGGCCTGGACCCGCGGCTGCGTCGCCCTCCGCAACGTCCACATGGACGAGCTATGGGAGATCGTGGAGGTCGGCACGCCCGTCGTGATCGAACCTTAGCGAGGCCCGCTGGCGGCACGCGTACCGCGCAACACCGCGTTCCGGCCGAACGTACGCTGTCCCTATGATCTGTTTCTTGTTGCCATGACTGCTCTCCGCACAGCCGTCGCCTTTGTTCTCTCGATCCTGACGGCCTCCGCCAGTGTGGCACAGCCGCCAGCAGACTTCGCCTTCGATGCCCTCGGCGATGGGCCCGTGTACCGTGTGACGGTGGACGGGATGATCGACAGCGCGCTGGCTGCCTATGTCGAGCGGGCCATCAAGGACGCCGAGGACGAGAGTGCGGCCATGATCGTTTTCCGCATCGATACGTTCGGCGGCCTATTGGATGCAGCCGACGAGATCCGAAAGTCGATCCTTTCGACGGACATCCCGACAGTAGCGGTCATCGACCGCAATGCGGCCTCCGCTGGCGCGCTGATCGCCTACGCCAACGACCGCATCGTCTTCGTGCCTGGCGCCTCGATGGGAGCCGCGACGGCCGTGGACGGGACCGGTGAGTACGCCCCGGAGAAGATCCAGAGCTATACGCGTGGCCTGATGCGGGCCACGGCGGAGGCCACCGGGCGCGACCCTGAGATCGCCGAGGCTATGGTCGACGAGCGGCTTTCCATCCCCGGTGTGGTCGAGGAGGGGACGCTGCTGACAGTGTCGTCTGACGAGGCGCTCGACCTCGGCATCGCGGATGCTGTGCTTCCGTCCGTCGATGCGACCGTCGACGCGCTAGGTGCCGAGGGCAACACGCAGGAGAATCATGCGGCCACCGGGCCCGAGAAGGTGCTTCGGTTCCTCGGGTCGCCCATCATGGCCTCGCTCCTGCTCATGATGATGATGGGCGGGATGTACTTCGAGATTCAAACGCCAGGCGTCGGGTTCGCAGGAGCTGTCGCACTGATCGGCGCAGCCCTGTTCTTTGCGCCCCACTACCTGCTCGGGCTCGTCGAAAGCTGGGAGATTGCCCTGTTTGTGGTCGGGGTCGGGTTGATCCTGGTCGAGGTCTTCGTGACGCCCGGCTTCGGGGTGTTCGGGATCGGAGGTCTCGTCCTCACGCTGGGCGCTTTGCTAATCGCGCTTGTCCCAAACGTGGGGTTTGCCTTCCCCACGGATGGCCAGATCGTACAGGCTACCTCGACGCTGGCGGCTGCCCTCGTGCTCCTCGCCCTGCTGACAGTTTCCCTCGGGCGCTACCTACCCAAGTCGGAGCGATTCAGCCGGCTCGTGCTGGTGCCAGACCTCGCGACATCCGCGGGTTACGTGTCGGCGGAGACGGCTCTGGACCTCCTCGGTAAGCAGGGGACCGCCCTCACGACGCTCCGCCCAGCGGGCACCGCGGATGTGGGCGGCGAGCGGGTCGATGTCGTCTCCGAGGGACCGATGATCGCGTCTGGGGCTACCGTGGAAGTGATTCGCTCGCGCGGGTCGTTGGTCGTCGTCCGCGAAGTGTCGTAGCGTCTGGCCTGGTGGAACTCTTCGTCCCCGTTGCTCTCATCCTGGTTGGCCTCGCCCTGATCGCGGTCGAGGTCACCGTGGTGCCGGGCCTCAACGTCGTCGGCGTCGTCGGTGCCCTGGGCGCGGCTACAGGCGTCGCGATCGCCTTCGTCGAGTACGGCCTGCTCGGCGGTCTCGGCACGCTCGGGGCGACGGTGCTCGCCGCTGGCGGACTCGCCTTCCTCCTGCGGGAATCCGGCGCCTGGGACCGCTTCGTGCTGACGACCAGCCTGCTCGCGGGCGATGCCGTCGAGCCTGAGGCTACCGAGTCCCGCTCGAAGCTGCTCGGACGCACCGGACATGCCCTCACGCCGCTCCGGCCTGCTGGCGTCGTCGAGGTCGACGACGCTCGCATCGAGGTGGTCACCGAGGGTGCCTTCGTCGCTGCCGGAAGCCGCGTGCGCGTTGTGGCCATCGACCGTCGCCGCGTGCTGGTCCGCATGGAGGAGGCCAGTGTCGCCAGCGAGTCTGCGGGCTAGACCACCCGCTGGCGGTGATCTACCCGCTGGCGCATGCCGGGTCGTGCGGGGGAAGACCTCGGACGCTAGCGGGCTCCGTGACGCCAGCGGATCCAGCAGCGTTCGCTGTGAAGGTCATGGAGGTGCACTACGTGCGAGCCGGCCGAGTCTCGCGCCGGTACTCCGAATCCAATCGATCTACGCATTTCAGGCGGAACGAAGCAGAAGCCACCATTGTGGGATGTATACCTATCCATTCTCCTCTCTTTGTCATGGATCGCACAGCCATTCTCAATACGTACGCTACGGACATGGCGGCCGTGGAAACGCACATCCGCGAGGCCGTCGAGCGCCAACTCGCATCTGAGGACACCGCCCGCTACCCGGAGGCCGTCCGCGTTCTCACGTCGCTCAAGGTGACCCTCGACCGGCACATCACGTCTCTCGAAGCCTATAACGATCGGACTGAAGGCGGAGACCTCAAGGAGGCCATCAAAGATGCCGTTACGGGCGCCCTCGGTGTGGTCGCAGGTTTCTACGACCAGCTTCGCCAGACGGACAAGGTCTCTCGCATGATCCGGGACAGCTACACCGCCACGAGCCTGGCAGCAGTCAGCTACCACATGCTGTACACGACAGCCCGAGCTCTCAAGAGCAGCGACTTGGCCGACATTGCGCTCGCCAACCTCAACGACCTCACGCGCCTCATCGGTGACCTGTCCGAGGTCGTCTGCACGGTCGTTGCCGCGGAGCTCACCGATGAGGACAAAACCATCGACCCGTTCGTTGCGCAGGAGGCCATCCGCGCGACTCAGGCCGCGTGGTCGAACACGGCAGAAACCGTCTAGCGACGTCGCCAGCGGAGATCTGCGCCAGCAGGCCTGCGTGCGGGGCTGTCTCTTCGGGGGCAGCCCCGCCTTGTGTATCCCGCTTGCGTTCGCCGTCGCGAGTGGTGTGGCCGTGACGTGAGGCCGCTGACGTCACCGACACCCTCGACCTCCTTGCGTTGAGAGGGGCCCTCCACCGGGGGGCTCCGTGCACCGTCGGGTAGGTCTGCGAGGGTCGCGCTGCGTGCTTCCGAGAAGAGCGCGCGCAACTTCGGTCGAGCACGCTCAAGATTCGATCAACAAGCCACAGGTACGGATTCAGTACCGTTCACTGCGGAAGGGGAGGCCCCACCGAAGCTGGAGAAGGCCGGTCAGTGCTCGGTCCAGGCCAAGCTCATCGTCGTCGATGGCTTGGTAGGTCACGGCGCCCTCCACGACGAGGCGAGGCAGCACCTCGTAGCCTGCGCGTCCTTCCACAAGCCATTCCGATTGCCGGACGCCATCGAACTGCGGCGACTCGTTGGACACACGCAGGATGTACGACCGACGCGGGTCGGCGCCCACGGTGCTGTCCGCCAGCGGTTCGCGTCCGCGTCTCGTCCGAGCGACGGTGAGACCTGCAGTTGCCTTGAGCGTCGGACGGTAGTCGAGTGCCAGCATCAAGTCATCTGCGTTGGGGCCGATCGGATGGCCGACGACGTCTCCGTAGTGCGTGTAGGCGCTGGACACGGACCGATGTCCATAGAGGTGAGGACGCAGGCGCGCGTACTCCACGCGGGTCTCTAGGCCCGATAGGCCTAGGTCGACGACGTGGGCACCCGCCAGGAAGCCAAACTTGTTGCGCCAGCTGCTCGTGCCGATGTCCGCAGCCGCGAACTCGTCGATGAGGACCTGACCGTACACCTCGGCACCATCGACGGGCCGGGCGGAGGCCCCGAGGCCGATTAGGGCGTTGTCCCCAGAGCCAAGCTCGCTCTCGACGGACCGATAGAAGATGACTGGGTTGAGATAGCCGATCTCGAAGCCACGACGCGTCCCGCCGAGGGTGTCGTCATGGAAGATGATGGCTTCGAACGCCTCCAGTTCCACGCGCCCGAGGTCAATGGCGAACCGATGGAATGCACCGTACTTCGAAGGCAGAACGAGGTCTCGCCCCCTGGGATCGCGGTCGGGCGTGGTGAAGCGAGCAAACGTCGACGCGTACGTGACCGGACCGGCATGAGCCCGGATCTGAAGATGATCGTACGGTGCGGAGTAGTCGGAGAGGAAGAGCGTTCCACGGCCTGCTCCCCATCGGTTGCGCCCGCGTCCGAATCGAGCCTCGACGAATCGGTCATGGTAGCCGACGACGCCCTCAGCCGTGAAGTAGTCGTAGGCGTCATCTCCGAACCGTTTGACGAATCCGTAACGGGGTGCGGTTCGCCGGAGGGCGTCGTACGCGTAAACCGATGGATCTCGTTGGTTCTCCTGTGCCCGCGTCTCGAAGAACAACCGCCCCAGACGTCCGGCCGCCCGGATCCCGCGACTGTTCCAGTAGGTCAGGGCGGTGGGATCTCGCTCGCCGAGTGCGGTCTGCCGGGTCGGTCCTGCCGAGAGGTACAAGAGAGGCTCCAACTCGAACGCGTAGCCATCGCCTTCGACCCTGGTGAGGGAGACGCCGTCAGCGTAGGCGCCCAGCGGTGCCCGCCCCCCGAAGAGCGTGGCAGGTGTCTCGCTGCGGTAGCGTTCCAACAGCTGGCGATCCGCGCGGGAGAGTTGCACCTCACCACGCCGAACCTGGACCGCCAGCGTGTCCAGCAGACGGCCGGCCTCGGCGGCCGACATGGGGAGAAGGTTGGTCTCCGCGTCAGTGGGAAGGCGGCCGGCGGTGTCCTGCCGCTGGAGAAAGTCGGACAGTGGGCTTCCGATCTGAGGAACCCCCTCGCGCTGTGCCGACGCGTCGAGCGCGAGCACACATGCGAAGAGGAGACAAACGAGAGCGCGCACGCGACAGAACCGGTGAGACCGTCGGAAGCTAGCAGCGCAGTGTCCACCTCCGGGCGCCTCTATCCGGACGCGTTGTCAATCGCTCGTGAGGCGAATGATCGGGTCCTCGCCAGGCCCTTCGTCCTCATCGTTGAGCACAAACGAGAGGATGATGTAGGGAATGAGGGCGCCGCCTTGGGAGAAGATGGTCGCGATGACCCAGCCGATACGCACCACAGTCGGGTCGATCCCGAAGTAGTTCGCCATGCCCGCCGCGACTCCTGTCAGCTTGCGGTTTGCGCGGTCCTTCAGCAGCTTCGTGCGACCGGAGCGGCGCGCAGCCGCGCGCCGAGCCTGCGCTTCCTTGGCGGCCCGGCTGGCGCCGCGACCCGCAGCCCGCAGCGCCCGCTCCGCCTGCTCAAAGGCACGGTTGGCCGTGTCGTTCGACGCGGAAGGCTTCCGGCCGACCGTCTTGCGCCTCGTCGAGCCCTCTCCCCGCGCCGACCTCCGCTGGCGCTGGCGCCGCCGCCGAATGGCGCGCTCCCGGGCCTTCTTGCGACGTCGAGCCGCTGGGCTCCACGACAGCACGCCGAACCCGGTCAGCATGATGAGGACCGCCGCGAAAATGGGCAGCACCTCCACGAGGTTTTGTAGCAGCGCCGTTCCGAGGGGCAGAAGGCCCATCAACTGAAGACTGTACGCGGCGCCGAGCCCGATCAGGCCCATGCCGGATGCCGTCTGCAGATTCCAGAACCCCTTGCTCTTCTCTTCCTTGGCCTCCTCCTCTAGCTCCTGCTCGGCCATGTACGCCGCGATGTCCTCGTCTGTGACGAGACTGAACTCGTCGTCGTACACCTCGGCATCGTCGGTGCGCTGGCGGGGACGGGATCGGGTGGACATGGAAGGGCGACAGAGAGTGCAGAAAGTACGGATGAGAGGTGGGAGGGTTACGCGCCCCCGCTGGCGCGGGACGCCACGCCCGCGTGGGCCAATGCCGTGGTGGATAACGAGATGTCTCAGGCCGGGACCCTGTCCATACATTGAACGATCCCCCCGTGACCATGGCCCGACTCCGCGCGCGCCTCATCGTAAGTGGCGATCTCCACCTGGGACGGCACCCCGCACGTGTGCCCCCGGACGACCCCGCCCTGTCTGTCGAAGCCGTCGCTCGCTCACTCGCAGACCAGGCGATCGAGCGCTCCGTCGATGCCGTGGTCCTCGCGGGCGACATCGCGGACGAAGCCAACAAGCACTTCGAGGCGTTCGGGATCCTGGAGCGGTTGTTTCACCGGCTGGCGGATGCGGGAATCCCCGTTTATGTGGTCGCGGGCGACCACGACTACGACGTTCTCGGATCCGTCGTCGAGGCCGTCGATTCGCCGATGGTGCGCCTGCTCGGTCGCGGCCAGGAATGGGAGCGGGTGACGATCGAGCGAGGCGCCGACGCCGTGCTGAGCCTCGTCGGATGGTCCTACGCTGGCCCCCACGTCCATGAGCCCCCGGTCGAGACATTCCCCTCGGACGGGGACGTCCCGACGATCGGAGTCCTGCATGCGGATCTAGGAGACGACCCGAGCGCCTACGCGCCGGTCACGCTCGGCCACCTGAAGGAGACCTCCCCGGTCGCATGGGTGCTGGGCCATGGCCATGACCCGCGCGTAGTCGACGTGGGAGGAGCAACCGCCGTGGTGCCCGGGACACCCCAGCCCCTCGATCCTCGCGAGGCAGGTGCCCACGGCGCCTGGCTGCTGAACGTGGCTTCGGATGGCGCCGTATCGGCATCGTTGCTTCCGATCGCGACCGTGCGCTACGACGCCATCGACGTAGACCTCGATGGGGCAGATCAGGCCAGCGACGTGCGCGAGCGTGCCACCGACGCCTTACGCCAGCATGCGGCCGCGGTCCGCGACGCGTCGCCGGATGTGCGGCGTGCGGTGATCCGCCTGACCCTGCGTGGCACGACGCGGGCCTACCGACACATCGAGCGGGTCTCCGCCGACCTCATGGAAACGGGAGAGACCCACGCGGCGGGCGCCAGCGGGACCGGATTGCGGCTCGCCGTCGTGGTCGACCGCGTCGAGAACCGAGCGCGCCCCGCGCTGAACCTGGACCGGCTGGCGATGGGCACGGGCCCGGTGGCCTCGCTCGCTTCGCTGGCGCGTCGGCTGGAGTCCGGCGACTTGACGGGAAGCGACCTCGGCCTCGTCCGGCAGTCCGTGGATGTGTTGCACCAGGCGCGCAGGTCGCGCGTGTTCGAGCCGCTCGCCCAATACGGTCGCCTGGACGACGACCTGGAGGCCGAGGCGGTGGCGCGACTGCGACGCCAGACGTACCGGCTCCTCGACGAGAGCCTCGTTCAGAACCCGTCGGACCTGGCTGTCCCGGACGCGGACGTCTCAGGAGACGGAGCCGCATCCTCGCCGCCGACGCTGGGCGGCCCGACCCCGTAGGCCGATGCAACGCCTAGACCTCTCCTCGATCGCCATTCGGACGTTCTATGGCCACCCTCTTCCAGGGGTCGCCGCGCAGGACATCGGGCCTGGCGTGAACGTGATCTACGGACCCAACGGACAGGGCAAGACGACCCTCGCGCGCGCGATCCACGGCGTCCTGTGGCCGGAGACCGTCGAGGCCGCTCGCCCGACCTACACAGCGTCGTTCCATTACGGAGGCGACGCCTGGGACGTCCACTTCGATTCGGGCTCTCCCCGGTACCACTGCAACGGAGAGCCGGCGGACCGCCTGCCGCTTCCCGACCCGTCGTACCGAGATCGCTACGAGCTGTCGCTGTCGGATCTGCTGGTCGAGGACGGCGAGTCCTTCGCTGACCTCGTCCGGCGGGACGCCGCTGGCGGTGTGGACCTGGGAGAGGCGCGCCAGCGGCTCGGGCTCATCGCGGCTCCGACGCAGCGCCTCAAGGCGACGGCAGAGGCCGAGGATGCCGCCCGGTCGGTCCAGCGGCGCCAGCATGCCCTCGACGCGCTCCGGGCGCGCGAGCAAGCCCTTGGCGAGATCGCCGAGCGCGCCGCGGAGGCGACTGATGCGACCGAACTCGCCGAGCTGTACCGTCTCCTCGACGACGCCGCCGACCGGGAGGACGAGGTCCGCGCTGCCGAATCCGTCGTGGCCGAGTTCGACCCTGCCTTGGCATCCGTCGCGCCGGACACGCAGGAGCGGTACGACGACCTGAGCGCGGCCGTCCGCAAAGCCGAGTCACGCCTGGAGGATGCCGAAGCCTCCCGTGCGAGCGCACGAGCAGCCCTCGCGGACCACGGCTGGGACGATGTCGCAATCCCTGAGGCCGCCGAGCTCCGGGCTCGCCACGCCGAGTTGGAAACGGCGACCCGCGTCGTGGAAGCCGCGGAGTCGGCCCGGTCTACGGCGTCGGAGCGGGAGGACCGAGCCCGGCTGGCGCTGGGCGGACACATCGACATCGCCCCGACCGTGGACATCAGCGCGTTGGGCGACGTGGCGGCCTTCGCGCGGCGCGCGGGCCAGGTCGAAGGCCGTGCCGTCGAGTACCAGGCCCGTCGCGACGCCGCCAAGGCTCGCCTCAATGCCATCCGCTTCCACGACGCTGATGAGCTGTCGCGCGCTGCGGACCTTCTGCGTCAGTGGCTCGCCCACACGTCCGAGGCGGAGCGCCGTCCGGTTCTGCTGGCGCCGACTCCTGTCTGGGTCGCCGCTGGCGTTTGCGCCGTTCTCGGCGTTGTCGGGCTGTTCCTGGGCCGGCTGGGCAGCGGCTGGATGTACGCTGGCATGGCGGCACTGGGGGCCGCTTTCGCGCTCGTCCCGGTGGCCATCCGCCTGGGGCGGGACGTCGAGCCGCCCGCTAGCCCAGCCGATGCCGCGCGGGAGCAAGTCGGCGTGCTCGCAGTGCTCGGACCTGAGACGTGGGACGCGCCCACCGTCCAGCGCACCCTCGACCGCGTCGAGCGCCAGTTGCTCGACCAGAAGGAGAGAACC
>JBCDLV010000028.1:0-18558 GCA_038744895.1 Bacteroidota bacterium
ACATCCTGAGCCCGCTGTACCAGCAGGTCCATCTGATCTCGGGCACCGCTGGCGGCCAGACCGACGCGTTCGGGCGAGGCGCAGCCGAGTACCTGTCCGCACGGCCAGGCTTCCAGCGGCTCACGTACTACGCCGACGGCCGGCTCTGGGCCGAGACGGTCGAGCTAGACGCCGCCGGACAGCCCGTCGTGGTATACCGGACCGAGGTCGCCGGCATCAACCCCGAGTTGGTCGACGACGAGCTTCCTGACACGGTCGACCCGGCGGACCTCCCCGACACCGTCGGCGGCACCGTCACGGCGACGGCCAACGACGGGTTCGTCACCGACCGCTTCCAGAACGACCCTGCCACCCGCGCCATCCTTGGGCGCAACTACCGCAATGTGTGGAAGACGCCCGTCGCCTTCGAGGTGCTCGACATGGGCACAGAGGCCGGGGGCCTGACGCCCGTCAAGCGCGGTGGCGGCCTGCAAACGACGGGCCTGCGGCTGTTGGGCGGCGACGGCAACGAGTACGGCATCCGCCTGCTGGAGAAGAGCGGCCTGGCCCAGGTACCCGGCGAGCTCCGCGGCGGCCTCGTAGGCGACGTCGTGCTGGAGCTTCGGGCGGCCATGAACCCCTACGGAGCGCTCGTCGCCTCCCCGCTGGCGCGCGCCGCCGGCGTCGCGCAGCCCGATCCGCGCTTGGTGTGGGTCCCCGACGATCCGCGCCTCGGCCGCTACCGCGAGACCTTCGGCGACCGGCTGGCGCTCTTCGAGGTCCGCCCCAACGACGACCTCAGCGACGTACCCGGTTTCGAGGGCATGACCGACATCGTCTCGGCCGCCGATCTCCGCGAGGAGATGCGAGAGGACCAGGACCACCGTGTCGACCAGCGAGCGTTCCTCCGGGCGCGCCTGCTCGACATGTTCATCGCCGACTGGGACCGCCACTCCGACCAGTGGCGCTGGGCTGCCTTCGAGCCCGGCGACCTCGACCCCTCGCTGGAGGGCGACGAGGCCACACGAGGCAAGGTGTACGTGCCCGTCGCACGAGACCGAGACTTCTCGTTCTACGGGCTAGGAGGGCTTCTGCAACCGCTCCTGCAAGCGTTCGACAATCGTCTCCAGGCCATCTCGGAGACCTACGGCAGCGTCGAGGGCCTGACGCACAACGGGTTTATCCAGGACCGGCGGTTCCTCAACGAGCTCACGCTCGCCGACTGGCGCGCCACGGCCGAGGACGTGCAAGCGCGGCTCACGGACGACGTCATCGAGCAGGCCGTGCGCGCACTTCCGGAGCCGATCTACACGCAGCTGGCGGACTATTGGATCGGCGCCCTCAAGGGCCGGCGCGACCGGCTGGTCGAGGCCGCAGAGGCCTACTACGGCTTCCAGTCTCCGACGGTCGACGTGATCGGGAGTGACGAGGAGGAACTGGTCGAGGCCGACCGCCAGCGGGATGGCTCTCTCGCCGTCACGATCCACTCGTTCAAAGACGGCGAGCGCGGCGCACTGCTGTACCAACGCACCTTCCAGCCCGACGAGACCGACGAGGTCCGGATCTACGGGTTCGCAGGAGACGATACGTTCCGCATCACCGGCGACGGCCCGCGGTCCATTTCCGTCCGCGTGATCGGCGGGGCCGGGGACGACCAGCTGGCGGCGCCCGGCGGGAACGTCGCGGTCTACGACACGCGAGACGGGCTGGAGCTGACCGAGGACGGACCCCGAGTCGAGGATCGCCGCTCCTTCGCGCCCGATGTCAACCGCTACGATCCGACGGAGGTGGTCCTCAGCCAGGTGCGCACCGTTCCCCTGTTCGGCATTCAGGCCACGGACGGCGCGCTGATCGGCCTCGGGCGCCAGTGGCTGGTCCCCGGCTTCCGCCTCAAGCCGTTCGCAGCCACCCACACGCTCCGCGCCAACGTCGCCACGGCCACCGGAGGCGTCGCGGCCAGCTACCGCGGGGTCATGCGCGAGGCCATCGGCCGGTCGACGCTCACCGTCGAGGCCTCAGGCTCGACGCCGCGCTACGCTCGCAACTTCTACGGCCTCGGCAACGGGTCGCCGGAGATCGAAGACGATGCGGCTCGGGTCAACCTCGCGCGGCTCCAAGCCCGTGCGGGCCTGGGCGTACCCCTCGGCCAGGGCCTCGAACTCACGATCGGTCCCGAGGCGCGCTACGCCGACGCCGCCAGGCCCGGCCCTGAGGACCCCGCCAGCACCGGACCGCCGTCTCGGCTTCTGGACGAGGCGTTCGACGCGCAGACGCACGTCGGCGGCTTCGCCTGGATCGAGGCGTCCGTTGTGGACCTCGCCACGAACCCGCGCCAGGGCGCTCGCTTGCATCTCTTCGGCGAGGGGTTCGCGGGCGCCAGCGGGCCCGCCTCGGCATACGGGCGCGTCGGCGGCGAGGCGGCGCTCTACGTCCCGTTCCGCCTCCAGCCGCAGCTCACGCTGGCGCTTCGCGCCAGCGGAGAGCACGTGTTCGGTGGCTTCCCCTTCTTCGACGCCGCTGTGATCGGCGGTCCCAGTTCACTCCGGGGCTACCGCCGCCAGCGGTTCGCGGGGCGGACCGCAGCGATGGCCAGCGCGGAGCTGCGGGCGAAGGTGCTGGACCTGGACATCTACGTGCTTCCGTTGCAGGTCGGCCTGCTCGGGTTCGCGGATGCAGGGCGCGTGTGGAGCGACACCGCTGGCGAATGCGCACGGGTCACCTGCACGGCGTTCCCGCCCCTCGGACGCGCGACGTTCGGTGGCGACGGGATCCAACTCGGCTACGGCGGCGGCCTCTGGTTCGGCGCCCTCGACCGGGCCGTGTTCAACGTGACGGTGGGCGCCTCCGACGAGGCCGTGCTGATCTCCGCAGGCCTCGGATTCGCCTACTGACCGCCGAGCCTCCCCGCCACTGCCAGTACCTTCGCCTTCTCTGCGACGAGACCTATGGATGCGGACCAACCAACCGGGCTTCCTGCCACGTCCTCCGCTGGCGACGGGGAGACCCTCGACATGAGCCAGGTGGCCGGTGCGCGTCCCGTCCCGGTTCCGATTACAGAACCCGCCAGAAAGGGGAAGGCTGAGATGACCGCCGTCGGGCCCACCGAGGGCGCCACGTCGGCCGCGGATGAGGCCTTGGCCGCCTTGGGCACCAAGCGGGGCATCGAGACCCTGTTCCGGTCGAGCTATCGAGTGAACATGGACCTGTCGGCGCTGGCGGATGCCAAAGCCAACATCATGATCTCGATCAATGGCCTCATCATCTCGATCCTGATCGCCTCGCTGGCGCCTGGCATCGAGAAAAACTGGTGGCTCGTGCTGCCATCCTCCCTCTTCCTGCTCGGGTGCCTGGTCTCGATCACGTTCGCCGTGTTGGCTGCGCGGCCGCGGGCGCCGCGCAACGAGTTCTCGCCATCGGAAGCCCTGAGCCAGCGGAAGAACCTTCTGTTCTTCGGCAACTTCAGCCACATGCGCGAGGACGAGTACGTGGGTGTGCTCAAGGAAGTCGTGATGGACTCGACGCGCACGTACGAGATGATGATGAAGGACATCTACGGTGTCGGCAGCGTGCTTCAGAAGAAGTACGTGCTTCTGTCCAAGTCGTACACCGTGTTCCTCGTCGCGCTCGTGGTCGGTGTGCTGGGATTCATCATCACGTCGTCCTACATCAACTTCTGCGACCCGTCGCAGCCCTTCTGCCCGGCGGTGACCACGTTCTCGTCGCCAGCGGCGACCTCCGGCACCTCGGCACCAGGCCTCCTTCCGCAGTAGCCGCATGAAGACGATCCTGATCCTGCGCCACGGCAAGTCCGACTGGGACGCCGACTACGACGGCGACCACGAACGGCCCCTCGCGGATCGCGGGCAGAAGGGCGCACGCAAGATGGGCCGGTTCCTGACCACGGCGCGCGTGGTGCCCGACCGCGCCATCACGTCCACGGCCGTCCGCGCGCGCGAGACGCTGGCGACAGCGGCGGAGGCCGGCGGGTGGAGCGGTCCCGCACGCATTACCCGCGCCCTCTACGAGGCGACACCCGAGGCGGTCCTGCGCGAGATCCAGGCCGAGCCCGACGACGCCGACACCGTGATCGTCGTGGGCCACGAGCCCACGTCGAGCCGCCTGGTCGCGCTCCTGACCGGCGGCGGGCGCGTCGAGATGAAGACGGCCGCCGTCGCCCGCATCGACGTCCAGGTCGCCAGCTGGCGCAACGTCCAGGCCGGGCGCGGATCCCTCGCGTTTCTTCTGCCACCGGCGGCGCTCCGCCCGAATGCGTACCGCAAGCTGAAGAAGACCATCGACAAGGCCATCGAAGCCCAGCGCGAGGCCGAGGAGATGGCCGAGGAGACCGCGGCTCCGAAGGTCCAGAAGACCACGGCACTCCCGCGAGGCGGCGTCGACCGGCAGCCGTAAGTGCCCGCTGGCGCCTGACCTCGGCGCTGGTACCACGCGTCTATCGCCAGCGGGGCAGGTGCGGCTAGGTTAGGGTCCTCTCCTTTCCCCAGGACCCGTGCGCCTTCTTCCCCTCGCTCTGCTGGCGCTCGCCGTCGGCGCATCTGCACAAACTGCGGACCTCGACCGACGGATCGCCGACCTCGATGATCGTCTCGCCGGCCTCGCGTCGGAGCTGGCAGTCACCCACGCGGAACTCGATCAGATCCGGGCGGACGAGGGTGCTCTCGACGCACGGCGCTCGGAGTTCCAGAACGAGATCCGTGCCTTCCAGCGCCAGCGGACGCGCTACCAGATCGAGGCTGGGCGCGTCCAGGCCATGTACGACGACCTCGTGACCTTCGGCGGTGGCGATCGCGCTCGCCGAGCCTACGACCAGGCTCGCTTCGCTCTCGCCGACGAGGCCGAGCGTCTGGAGGGACAGTCCGCCATGCTGAACGAGTGGCAGGCCGAGTTGGACGCCGGCTACCGTGCCCACGCCGACCGCGTCCGTCGCGTGGCGACGCAGGGGCGCCAGCTGGCGGTGCGCCGCAACGCGCTGGAGCGCGAGCGGGACATCCTGGATGCGCGTCGCCAGCGGCTGGCGGCCCGAGGCTAGCGCGCCCGCTCGGCCATCGGGACGAAGGCGCCGTCTCGCTTGTAAACGATGCCGTCCTTCATGACGAACGTCACGTCCTGCATCACGGAAGCGTCCGCCAGCGGGTCGCCAGCGACGGCCACCAGGTCGGCCACGTAGCCGGGCTGGAGCGAGCCGAGGTAGTCGGCGCGGCCGAGCAAGTCCGCCGCGTTGACGGTGGCAAAACGGAGGGCGTCCATGAACGGAACGCCAACCTCCTCCATGTAGACGAATTCGTTGCCGTTGCGACCGTGACGGAACACGCCGGCGTCGGTGCCGAACGCGATCGGCACACCCGCCTCGTAGGCGCGGCGGAAGGTGTCCTGGATGAGCGGGCCAATCTCCAGCGACTTCTCCGTCACGACGGGCGTGTAGTACCCCTCAATCCGGGCCGAGTCGGCGACGGACTTACCGGCCGTGATCGTAGGGACCAGGTACGTACCACGCTCACGCATGAGCGCCATCGTCTCGTCGGACATGTACGTCCCGTGCTCGATCGAGGACACGCCGGCGCGGACGGCCATCGCCATGCCCTCGTCGCCATGGGCGTGTGCCGCGACGGTCAGCCCGCGCGCGTTCGCGGTCTCGACGATGGCCTGCATCTCCTCCAGGGTGAAGTGCGCGCCGGAGCCATCGCCTTGAAGAGAGAGCACGCCCCCGGTGGCCGTGAACTTGATGAGGTCCGAGCCCCGCTTAATCGCCAGCCGCACGGCTGCCTGCGCTGATTCCGGCCCATTGACGACGCCCTGCGTCTCGTCCGGGACGCCGACGATGTCTTCGCGGTAGGAGTTGGTCGGGTCGGCGTGGCCTCCCATGATGGAGAGGCTCTTGCCCGCGACAAACATCCGCGGCCCCTCAACATCGCCGCGGTTGATGGCATCCCGCAGCGCGTAATCGGCTCCCTCGTTGCCGCCCACGTCGCGAGCGGTCGTGAAACCCGCCAGCAGGGTCGAGCGGGCGTACTGGACGGCCTGCAACGCTCGATCGGCCGCGTCCAGGCGGAAGCCGTCGATGTAGGCGTTCTGGCGGCTCTCGTTCGACAGGTGCGTGTGGCTGTCGATGAGGCCCGGCATGCACGTCGCCCGCGACAGGTCGACGACGGTGCTGGCCACCTGGAGCCGCGCGCCAGCGGGCACCGCCGGCAGGAATCCCTCGGCCACCTCCGCTACGCGCCCGTTCTCGACGACGACGGTCCTCTCGCGCATCGGCTCCTCAGACGCTGCTGGGTCGAGGAGCGTGCCGCAGTGGACCAGCAACCGCTGGGCGGAGGCAGGTACACTCGCCGCGAGTAGCACCAGCACGACGAGGGGCCGGACGGAGGACGGAAGAGCGCGCATGAGGGAGACCCGTGGGAGGCCTACCAGTGTACCACGCCACCCCGCTGGCGGCACTCTAGAGGTCGCCGCGGCCGGTTTAGGCCGCTGTTCGGGACGGGCGCTTGCGTGCCGCCGTGGGAAGCTGGGCCTTGCGTGGCAGTCGCGCTGGGATGGCCGACGGTTTGACGGACCGCGCGACCGGCACAGACGTCTCCTCATCCTCCGGCCGCCAGTTGTGGAGCAGCTCCAGGACCGGGTCGCGCTCCTTGTGCTCCATGAGCCGCATCCGGAGCTGGCTGGCGCCCCGGTGGCCCTTGAAGTAGCCGCCATACATCCGGCGCATCTCCAGAACGCCCTTCCGCTCGCCCAGCCAGGCGCATTTGAGCGTCAGGTGCTCGGCCACGACCGAGACGCGCTCTTCCCACGACGGAGGGTCCGGCACATCGCCGGTGTCCAGGAAGGCGCGGGCGTCTCGGAAGATCCAGGGGTTGCCGATGGCGCCGCGCCCGATCATCACGGCATCGACGCCCGTCTCATCGAACATGTCGCGCACGCGTTCCGGGCTCGTGGCGTCGCCGTTACCGATCAGGGGGATGTCTCGAAGCGCTGCCTTGATCTTCGGGAACCACTGCCAACGGGCCTCGCCGCGATACATCTGCGCCCGCGTCCGCGCGTGAACGGCGAGCGCCTGCACACCGGTGGCCTCCAGCATCCGCGCCACGTCCTCGATCTGGATGGACTCGTCGTTCCACCCGAGCCGCGTCTTGACGGTGACGGGCCGACGGGCGGCGTCGACGACGGCGGCCGTGATGGCTTCCATCTTCGGCAGATTGCGCAGGATGCCGGCCCCGCCGTCCTTGCAGACCACCTTCTTGACGGGACACCCGAAGTTGATGTCGATCAGGTCGGGTTCCTGGGCGTCAGCGATGTGCGCAGCTTCGCGCACCTGCTCCAGCTCGCCGCCGAAGATCTGAATGCCGACGGGGCGCTCCTCTTCGTAGAACTCCAGCTTCTGGACCGACCCTTCGGCGCCGTAGGTCAGGCCGCCAGCGGAGATGAACTCGGTGTACAGCATGTCGGCCCCGTACCGCTTGCAAAGGATGCGGAACGGGGGATCGGAGACGTCCTCCATCGGAGCGAGGAGGAGTGGGCGCTCGCCGAGATCGATCGGGCCGATGTGCATGGGACCAACGTAGGGCGCCAGCGGGACGCCGTTTGTCAGGATTCGCGGGTTTTCAGGACCTGGCCATCGGTCGCAACTTGTGGTCCCTCGCTCCCGTAGCGCACCCGAATCTCTCCTGTACACCATGTCGCTCGTCCTCGCTGCCACGCTCGCCGCCACGCTGGCGGGACTGGCCAAGACGCTGCTCATCACGCTCATCGCCGTCCTCAACGGGGTGTTGGCGTTGCTCGCCGCCATCGCCACGTGGAAGACCTACCTCGCGATCGGCGCCAAGGTGGGCCTCATCCTGCTGTTCTGCATTCCCATCGTGGGCGTGCTGCTGTTCCTCGTGTGGGGCCAGCGCGTCGTCCGCGACAACCAGAAGATCTCGTAGCTCCCCGCTGGCGCTCACCCGCTGCTTCCCTATCATGGCCCGCCTACGCCTCCTCCCCGCCCTTCTCCTCGGCGCGCTCGCGCTCACCCTCACGGGCTGCGCCGAGGGCAACCTGGGCGGCATGGTCATGAGCGGCCCCGGTGGCCTGTGCGGCCTCATCCACCTGATCGTCGCCATCTGGGCGCTGGTCCAGATCGCCAACAGCAGCGAAAGCACCGGATCGAAGGTCCTCTGGGGCGCCTTGGTCTTCTTCTTCCCCCTCGGCGGCCTGATCCTCTGGTGGCTCTTCGGCCCGAGGAGCTAGGCCATTGGACGATTGAGGAGTTCAGATTGCCGATTGGATCTCTACAATTCGAGGGATCCCTCAATCTTTCGATCAGCAATCGGGAATCGTCAATGGGCTACTCCCACTCGATGGTCGCGGGCGGCTTGCTCGACACGTCGTAGGCCACGCGGTTGATGCCGCGGACCTCGTTGATGATCCGGTTGGACGCCCGGCCGAGCACGTCGTACGGCAACCGGGCCCAGTCGGCTGTCATGCCGTCGGTCGAGGTGACGGCGCGGAGGCACACCGCCTGCTCGTAGGTCCGGAAGTCGCCCATGACGCCGACCGACTGGACCGGGAGCAGCACTGCGAACGCTTGCCAGACGTCGTCGTACGTGCCGCTTGTCTCTAGCTCGTCGAGCCAGAGGGCGTCGGCCTGGCGGAGGAGGTCGGCCTTCTCGCGGTCGACAGGCCCGAGGATGCGAACCGCCAGCCCAGGACCCGGGAACGGGTGCCGCCGGATGATGGCGTCCGGCACGCCCAGCTGGCGGCCGACATCGCGGACCTCGTCCTTGAACAGCTCGCGGAACGGCTCCAGCAGCTCGAACCCGAGCTGCTCGGGGAGCCCACCCACGTTGTGGTGACTCTTGATGGTCGCGCTCGGCCCCTTGAACGAGACCGACTCGATCACGTCCGGGTAGAGCGTGCCCTGCGCGAGGAAGCGCGGCTTTGACCCGAGGCGCTCGGTGATGGCCTCGGTCGCATCCTCGAACACCTCGATGAAGACGCGGCCGATGATCTTGCGCTTCTCCTCCGGGTCAGAGACGCCCGACAGCTCGCCTAGGAACCGCTCGCTCGCATCCACGGCGACGAGGTCGATGTCGAACCCATCGCGGAATGTGGACTGCACCTGCTCGAACTCACCCAGCCGAAGGAGCCCGTTGTCGACGAACACGCACGTCAGCTGATCGCCGATGGCGCGGTGGATCAGCGCCGCCGCGACCGACGAGTCGACCCCGCCGGAGAGCCCGAGGATGACGTGGTCGTCGCCGACCTGCTGGCGGATCTCCTCGACCTTCTCGTCGATGAAGGAGCCCGTCGTCCAGTCGCCGGAGAGCCCGCACACGTCGCGAACGAAGTTGCGCAGCATCGTTGCGCCATGCGCCGTGTGGACGACCTCCGGGTGAAACTGGACGCCGTAGACAGTGCCGTGCTCGCTGTCGGGCTCGGCGGCGACGGCCGCGATCGGCGCGTTGTCCGTCGCGGCGACCGTGCGGAAACCCGTTGGCAGACGCGTCAGATGGTCGCCGTGGCTCATCCAGACGACGGATCCTTCGGGGACGGCCCGGAAGAGCGGGTTGTCCTCGTGGCTCACGATGGGGGAGCGACCGAACTCGCGTCGGTCGCTGGGTTCCACGCCGCCGCCCAGCACATGCGCGAGCGCCTGGAGCCCGTAGCAGATGCCGAGGACCGGGACGCGCTCGCCATCCGACGGCCGTCGGAGATCGAGGAGCGCCGGGTCCAGCTGCGGCGAGCCCTCGTCGTAGACCGACATCGGCCCGCCCGACAGGATGAGGCCCGATGGCTGCATGGCCGCCACGTCGCCAGCGGGCAGTGTGCACGGATGGATCTCGCAGTAGACGCCGGCTTCGCGCACGCGTCGTGCGATGAGCTGGGTGGTCTGGCTCCCGAAGTCGAGGATGACGGCGAGCTCGTGGGTCATGTCGCTATTGCGTGGTTCGTGTTGCGTGAGGGTGCCACGAGCGAGAGAACACGCGACACGGAACACGCACCCCGGAGGGACGGCGCAGCCGACAGGCCACTAGGCCCCAATCATCTCCTTGTACTCCTCGGCCGCCAGCAGGGCCTGGACCGACGCGGGATCGTCCGGGCGGATCTTGACCATCCAGCCGTCGCCGTACGGGTCAGAGTTTACCGTTTCGGGCGCTCCGTCGAGGTCCTCGTTGATGGCCTCCACGGTCCCGGCCACCGGGGCGAACAGCTCGCTGACGGTCTTGACCGCCTCGACCGTGCCGAACGGAGCTTCCGCCTCGACGGCGTCTCCCTCTCCGGCATCGAATTCCACGAACACGATGTCGCCGAGCTCACCCTGCGCGTAGTCGGTGATGCCGATGACGGCGAGCCCGTCGTCGTCGAGGCGGACCCATTCGTGGTCCTTGGTGTAGCGGAGGTCGGCAGGAAAGGTCATGGGGAAGTGGGAAACGGGAAATAGGAAATCGGGGGAGGACCGGCGCCTGCCAGGCCCCATTCCCCAGTTCCCTATTCCCCTTCTGGCTGAAGCTCGAAGCTCTCCAAGAACTTGGTGTCGAAGTCGCCGGCGCGGAAGCGATCGTCCTGGAGAAGCTGCTGGTGGAACGGAACGGTGGTCTTGACCCCCTCGATGATGAACTCGTCGAGCGCCCGAAGCATCTTGGCGATGGCCCGCTGGCGGTTCGACTCACGGACGATGAGCTTGGCGATCATCGAGTCGTAGGTCGGTGGGACGGTGTAGCCGGCGTAGACGTGAGTGTCGCAGCGAACGCCGCGGCCCTTGGGGCTGTGGAACGCCGTGATGGTCCCGGGCGACGGCGAGAATCCCCGGTAGGGGTCCTCGGCATTGACGCGGCACTCGATGGAATGGCCCTCGGGCACGTAGTCGCCACTCGTGATGCGCTCGCCAGAGGCCACGCGGAGCTGCCATTCGATGAGGTCGGTGTCGGTCACCTCCTCGGTCACGGGGTGCTCGACCTGGATCCGGGTGTTCATCTCCATGAAATAGAAGTCCCGGTTCTTGTCGACGAGGAACTCGACGGTCCCGGCCCCACGGTAGTTGACCGCCAGCGCGCCGGCGACGGCCGCCTCGCCCATCCGCTGGCGGAGCGTCTCGTCGAGAATGGGACTCGGCGCCTCTTCGAGGAGCTTCTGGTGGCGGCGCTGGATGGAGCACTCGCGCTCGCCGAAGTGGACGACCGTACCCTGCCCGTCGCCGACCAGCTGGATCTCGATGTGGCGAGGCTGCTCGACGAACTTCTCGATGTAGAGGCGGCCGTCGCCGAAGGCGTTCTGGGCCTCGGTGGCCGCTGCGGTGAACAGCTTCTCGAACTCGGCCTCGTCACGGGCCATGCGCATGCCGCGGCCACCTCCGCCAGCGGAGGCCTTGATCATGACCGGGAAGCCGGCCTCGCGCGCGGACCCGAGTCCAGCCTGCACGTCGGCGACGGCACCGTCCGACCCCGGCACGACGGGGACGCCCGCCTCGCGCATCGTGGCCTTGGCGACAGACTTGTCGCCCATCTTCGAGATGGTCTCGGGCGTCGGCCCGATGAACGTGAGGTCGTGGTCGTCGCAGACGCGGGCGAACTCGGCGTTCTCCGAGAGGAAGCCGTAGCCCGGGTGGATGGCATCCGCGCCGGTGACCTCCGCGGCAGCGACGATGGATGGGATGTGGAGGTAGCTCTTCGCACTCTCGGCCGGGCCGATGCACACGGCCTCATCGGCAAACTTGACCGCGAGCGAGTCCTGGTCCACGGTCGAGAAGACAGCGACCGTCTGGATCCCCATCTCTCGGCAGGTCCGAATGATGCGGAGGGCGATCTCGCCACGATTGGCGATGAGAACCTTGTTCATGGCTGAATGCGTGATGCGTGATGCGTGATGGTGACTGTAGGGAGGTCACACATCACGAGTCATGCATTGGGTTCTCACTTCTCGATGACGAAAAGGGGCTGGTCGTACTCGACGGGCTCGGCGTTGCTGACGAGGATCTGCGTGATGGTCCCAGCCTCCTCCGCTGGCACCTCGTTCATCAGCTTCATCGCCTCGATGATGCAGAGCGTTTGCCCGACCTCGACGCGGTCCCCGACCTTGACAAACGGGTCCGCGTCCGGCGCCGGGGCTGCGTAGAACGTGCCGACGATGGGCGCGAGCGCGAGCGACTCGTTGTCCCCGGAGCCCGGCTCCGCTGGCGCGGCGGCCGGCGGCGCGTTGCCGCCAGCGGGTGCGGCAGGAGGGGCCACCGCTGGCGCGGCAGCCGGCACCGGAGCTGCGGCGGGAGCTGCCATCACGACCGGCGGCGGCGGCGAACCACCCTTCGGCTCGGAGCGGACGGTCAGCTTGAAGTCGCCTTCCTCCACCTTGACCTCGGCCATGCCGCTCTCGGCGACGATCTCGAGGAGGCGCTGGATCTTGTCGAGGTCCATGAGACGGACGGGGCACGGGAGAGGGCCCGAAGCTACGCCCGTCGTCCAGCGGCGTTCTCTGGAGCTTCCAGTCTTGTTCCCGGGGTGGCGCGCCGCCTCGCAGGCAGAGACGAGAGCGATGATCGTGTGGTGCCACCCGGCGCTGCCAACGCTCCAGGCACCCGCCTGCGGACGGCCAGGCAGGTCGACGCGCGGCCGGTCACCATCGTCCGCTGACGCTCTTGTCCCGCTGGCGGTGTCCCTGAGCGGGGCCGCCAGCGGGGTTACGGTGCGGGGGCCCGCACGGACGCGAGGACCTCATCTGCCCGCTCGTCTCGGCCCACCTCGCGGAACGCCGCCGCGGCCTCTCGCGCGAGGCGACGGGCGCGGTCGGAGTCTCCGGTCTGCGCGAGCGCGGCGGCGAGCCCCGCGGCGGCGGTGGCCGTGCTGACGTTGGTCACTTCGCCGCCCAAGAGCGCGAAGGCTTCCTCGTAGATGGGGAGCGCACGGGCGGAGCTCTCCATCGCCTCGGCGCTGGCGAGGGAGACCAGGAAGACGCCCATTTGCCCGGTCGTAGGGTCGATGATGCGCCGGGCCTCGGCGACGACCTCGCGCATCTCAGAAATCGCGCGGCGGTCGCCCATCCTCTTCCACGCGCCTGCGCGAATGCGCCGAAGGCCGAGGACGGTGTAGTGGTCGGGGCCATACTGGGCTACGGCCCGCTCGATGGATGGGGTTAGGATCTCGGCGGCCCGCTGGGGATCTCCAACGGCGTTGAGCACCTGGGCGTACTGGCGGTCCACGACCGTTTTGCCACCGCCGCCGCGACCGGGCTCCTCGGAGATCACGTAGGCGCGCTCCACCATGGGCAGCGCCTCCTGCATGCGCCCCAGCTTGTAGTACATCATGCCGAGGTCCGCGTAGGCGCGGGACGAAAGCCACGTGTAGTGGTCGGGGTCGGGGTTCGCGTCCAGGGCGCGGGCCATCTCGGCGGCGCGCGTCATCAGCGGGATGGCCTCCTCGGTCTGTCCGGCGCCGTTCATCAACTTGGCGAGCTCGCCAAGGGCGTAGGCATGCATCGTACTGCCGCGCTGGCCGAGCGGGCCTTCGAGAAGGGCGACGGCCTCGCGCAGCGGCTCCACGCCGTCCTCTGCCCTACCGAGCATCAGCCGCGCGGTGCCGAGCGTCGTGAGGTGACTTGCTCGCTGACCCAGCACGGACGGCACAGCGGGTACGGGTACGGAGGCGGCGACCGTGGCGAGCGACTCCGCTGTCGCGAACTGCCCTCTGTTGAGGTAAATGGTGCTGAGCGCGCCGAAGAGCGCGGCCTGCGCCCTCGGATTGCGCATGGTGTCCGCCGTGGCACGGAACCGGTCCAGCATGGCCTGCGCAGCCTGTGCATCGATCCCCATCTGGTCGGGGTCTCCGGTCTGGAACGCGACGGCGAAGGCGTCCAGCCCGTCCGCGAAGTTGCCCACCTCGGCGAGCGCCGCTTCCCGCTGGCGGTCGGCCTCGGCGGCGCTGGCCAGCGCCACGCCGGCCCCGCCGAGGACCGCCAGCAGCGCCACGGCCGCCGCCGCCACGGCCACCCGGTTGCGCCGCACGAACTTGCCCAGGCGGTACCCCACCGACTCCGGACGGGCCTCGACGGGCAAGCCGTCCAGATGCCGCTGGACGTCGGCGCCCAACTCCGCCGCGCCGCGGTAGCGCCGCGCAGGGTCGTCGCGGAGGGCCTTGAGGCAGATCCGGTCCAGGTCGCCCCGGAGCCGTCGCCGGAGGCGGTCGGCGGTCGTGGACCGCAGCGTGCCCGTGTCGCCCGTCGGCGGACCGTCCGGTCCTGGTGGGACGCGGCCCGCCTCCGTCGCGGCGGTCGTGATGGCCTCGCTGGGGCGCGTGGCGTCGTCGGCGTCCGGGCGGCGCCCCGCCAGCAGCTCGTAGAGCAGCACACCGAGTCCGTACACGTCGGTCGCCGTCGTCACATCGCCGCCAGTCCGTTGCTCAGGGGCCGCGTAGGCCGGCGTGAGCACAGGCCGCCCCGTCCGCGTCAGCGCCTCGTCCTCCTCCAGCAGCTTGGCGATCCCGAAGTCGAGCAGCTTGACCTGGGGACGAAGAACGGGGAGCGGGGAGTGGGCGGACTCTCCCTCGGACCCCGATCCTCGATCCTCGGACCGCTCGGAGACCCCGGCGACGAGCACGTTCGACGGCTTGAGGTCGCGGTGGACGACCAGCCGCGTGTGGGCATAGGCGACCGCTTCGCACACCTCGACGAAGAGCGCCAGCCGCTCGTTGACGCCGAGCCGGCGGCGGTCACAGAAGGCCGTGATCGGCTCGCCATGGACGAACTCCGTCGCGAGGTACGGGCGGCCGTCGGAGGCCGTGCCGGCGTCGAGGAGCCGGGCGATGGCCGGGTGCTCCAGGCCCGCCAGGATGCGGTGCTCGGCACGCGCGCGGGCGTCGAGGTCGGCCGAGAGGCCGGGGCGGACGAGCTTGACGGCGGCCATCTGGCGGAGATCGCCGCTGAGCGGCCGGGAGGCGCGCCAGACCTCGCCCATGCCGCCGCGCGCGACCCGCTCGTGGAGCGTCCACGGGCCGGCGTCGGGTGCCGGCGTCGGCGCCGCCGCGGCAGGCTCCGCTGGCGCCGCAGCATCCAGCACCAGCAGGCGCTCGACCTCCTCGCGGAGCGCGCCGTCAGTGACGCCGTCTTGGCCGATGGCCTCGCGGTCGAGGACGGCGGCGCGCTCGTTGGAGGGCAGGTCGGCGACGCGGTCGAAGAGGTCGGAGACCTGGCGCCAGCGGTCGGGGCTCATGGGCTTGGGTGGGGACGTTCACAGACACACCGGCGGGCCGGCCCGACCGTCACCGCCCGCACCGAGCCCGCCTGGGCCGGGTCAGGGGTCGGGCGCGCGGGGCAGGTCGCCGCCTAGCTCGCCGCGCAGCCACGCCCGCACCCGCCGCCAGTCGCGGGCGATCGTGGCCTCGCTCACGCCCAGGGCCTCGGCGACTTCGGCGACCTCGAACCCGGCGAACACCTTCAGCTCGACGACGCGTGCGCCGCGGGCGTCCATCGCCGCCAGCCGGTCGAGGGCGCTGTCCAGCTCCAGCCACGCGCTCGCCTGGTCGGCCGAGACAAGGGCCGGGGCATCGTCCAGGGCGACGTCGGGGAGCCCGCCGCCGCGCTTGGCCGCGCTCCGCTGGCGGGCGTAGTTGATGAGGACCTGCCGCATGGCGCGGCTGGCGACGTTGAGGAAGTGGTCGCCGCTCTTGTAAGCGCCGCTGGCGGATAGGCGGAGGTAGGCCTCGTGCACGAGGGCCGTCGTGTTGAGGGTGGCGTTGCCGTGCCAACCAGCGCGATGCGCACGGGCGATGCGGCGGAGGTCGGCGTAGAGCGACCGCGCGAGGGCGTTCGGGCCGGGCGTCCCGGTGCGCGTCGCCTCCCCGTGGAGGGTGTCGACGAGGTCGCGGGCGGGGGCATCGAGCGTGGCGGAAGCGTCCATCAGGGCCAGAACGAACATCCCAACCTATCGCTGCGGTAGCCAGCCGGCCTGCCTTTTTCTGGCGCGGTGACAGTCGCAGGTCGGGAAGCGGGTACCCGCAAGCGAAGGGCCGCACGGCGCGGCCCTCATCCACTGACCCTCCGCCCCCATGCGATTCTTGCTCTCGTGCGCGCTCGCGGCGCTCTTTACCATCCCGGTCCAGGCCCAGTGGGTCGAGGACCTTCAGCCCCCCGCCGAGCCCGAGGCCGCCGAGGCCCCGCCCGCCGAGGGCATCCAGGTCCACGGACGGTGGGCGATCACGGTGCGCGACCCGGACGGGTCTGTTCAGAGCTCGACGGAGTTCCAGAACGCTCTCTCGGACAATGGTGATGCAATCCTTTCACGCCTCATCGCAGGCGCAGGAACGATCGACCCCGCCTTCTGGAGCGTGGAGATCAACGTACCTGGCGACGACCTATGCCTCGATCCGAATGGAAATGCAGGTGGGTGCCAAATCACTTCCGCATTCGTGGGATACCCCGACTTAACCGTCTCGGTCGAACAAGAAGGCCAGTCGACGTATGTCCTGTATACCGGAACTATATCAATTGACCTTGCAGGCAATATATCTACCGTACGAACCAAATACATCGGGAACAGCACGGCCACAGGTATCCCAACCTGGTCCTTCACGTACAAGGTGCTAGACAACGTTATTCCTGTTTCCGCCGGCCAGACCGTCGACGTCCGCGTCGAGATCTCCTTCGAGTAGGGTATCGTGCGAACCGCTCTCCTCCGGCTGGCGGTGCTCGCCGCCTGCGCAGCGCTCCCCATGGCCGTGCTGGCGCAGGTCGCCGTCCCGATCCCAGTCTCGCAGGGCGAGGCCACGTCCGTCCTCGCCAGCCCCGACGGCGCCGTCACGCTCGCGGGCTTCGTCTTCAGCGACGGGGACTTCGACCCGGGCCCGGGCGAGGCGCTCGGTCGCGGCGGGTTCATCGCGCGGTACGAGTCGGACGGCGCGCTCCGCTGGCTCTGGGCCGAGGGCACCGGGACGCGGGACGCCCAGATCTTCGGCGCCACCAACCGTCCTGAAGATGGTATCGCCGCTGCCGCGTGGCTGAACGGGACGCTGGACCTGGACCCCGGCCCCGGCGAGACCACCGTCTCGGGATCGCAAGGTCTCCTCGTTCTCGCGCTCGATGCCGCAGGCGCCCTGGATTGGTCCATCGTCGTTGACGGGAGTGCTCGCATCTTCGCACAGGGGATCGGCACGGACGCGTCGGGCAACGTGTACGTCACCGGCTGGATCCAGCAGGGCAGCGCGGACTTTGACCCTGGCCCTGGCGTCACCCAGCTGTCCTCCAGCGGCTTTGACCTGTTCGTCGCCAGCTACTCCGCCAGCGGGGCGTTCCGGTGGGCGTTCAACGTCGGCAGCAGTGGCACGGCGCAGGTGCGCGGCTACGCGCTCGCCGTGGACGCGACGGGCGTGCTCGTAGGCGGCCAGTTCGTCAACACGCACGACTTCGACCCCGGACCGGGTGAGGCGGAGCTCTCCTCGCGAGGTGGCGCCGACGGCTTCGTCGCGCGCTACGCTCTCGACGGCACGTTCGAGTGGGCCACGCAGTTCGGCGACACTGGCACCGACATCACACTCGGGCTCGGCGCGACCGGGGACGGCGGAGCCCTCGTGGCAGGCCAGGTCGAAACGGATGCGAGAAACAACGAGCGGGCGGCCTACATGGCCCGCCTCCTCCCGAACGGCACGGCCGCATGGGCGCACACCATCCCCGGTGGCCGCGGCGACCAGGTACAGGCCCGCGCCGCAGCCGTCGTCGGCGATCAGGCCGTCTTCGGCGGGCGCTACGGCGCCGACTTCGACGCCGACGCTGGCCCTGGCGAGCGGATCCTCCTCCTTCCCGCTGGCGGTGGCCTCGGGGCCACCGGGTACCTCGCCAGCTACGACGTAGGCACCGGCGGCCTCGTCGAGGCCGCACGCATCGGCGAGGTCACACCGGCCGTCGTCTCGGCCGTCGCAGCGGGGACGCAGCCCGACGCGCCCGTCCTGATCGGTGGCGGGTTTTCGGACCGTGTCACGTTCCCCGACAGCCAGTCGCTGACGGTCTCGCCGGCGTCGCTGCAACCGCTCTACGCGGCAGGGTTCGTCTTCGGCCCGCGCCCGCCCCTGTCTCTCACGGTCGAGGAGCAGATCGGCGTCACCGACGAGGTGAGCATCCTCCGCGCGCTGGCGCTCCTCGTGGAGGAACAGATCGGCGTGACCGACGCCGTCTCCCTACTGGAGGCGCTCCAACTCCTGGTGGAAGAGCAGATCGGTGTCACCGATGACGTTTCGTTCCTCGAAGCGCTCACCCTCCTCATCGAGGAACGAATCGGCATCACCGACGAGGCGATCGTCCTCCGCGCGCTGGCGCTGCTCATCGAAGAGCGCATCGGCGTCACGGACGAGGCCTCGCTGCTCCAAGCGATTCGACTCCTCGTCCAGGAGCAGATCGGCGTCACCGACGATGCCGACCTGCTGCGCGCGCTCCAGCTTCTGGTCGAGGAGCGCATCGGCACGACCGACGGGGCCGGGCTCGACTCGGACGCGTTCGCGTTCGCGTCCCTGTTCACCGGGGTCGACGGCCGGTTCACGTTCGGCGAGACCGGCATGACGCTCGACCTCGTGGGCGAGGGCATGGGCGAGATCACCGTGCTCCGCCTCTACGACG
>JBCDLV010000029.1:0-18534 GCA_038744895.1 Bacteroidota bacterium
GGCGGGCTGGCGCTCCGTGTGGGCTACGGGTTCTCTCCGCTGTTCACGCTCTATGGCGGCGTCTCCGGTGCTCGCGTCGACGGAGACCGGACGGGCGAGTACGACTGGACCGCTGGCGAGATCGGTGCGCGCTTCACCTTCAACCGGGGCCGTGCCTTCCGCCCGTACCTCGACGTGGCACTCCGCGGCATCGAAGCCTCCGCGGACGATGTCGACTTCGAGATCCGTGGCGGTGCCATCGCGGTCGGCGGTGGCATCGCGTACTTCGTCAGCCCGACCGTAGCCATCGACGCGGCGCTACGCGTGGGCGGCGGCGAGGCTGATGAGGTGCAACTGGGCAGCCTGTCGCTCGACGTGTCCGAGAGCGACCTGGAGTTCGGAGAGGCTCGCTTCTCCGTCGGGCTCACGGCGTACCCGTTCCGATAGCGCACCGTCCGTGCGGCCCGCTGGCGAACGCGTTCACGCCAGCAGGTCTGTGCCAGCAGGTCTGTGCCAGCAGGTCGTCTCGCTCAGGCGCGGCTGGCGACAGGTCGGGATCGCACGCAAGAGCCACCGACGAGACGCACCGAGGGCGCTCAGGCGAGGAGGGGCCGCCTGAGAACAGGCTGAGCCCCGGCGGAGAGGATCGCCGAAAGAGGCTCGCGGCCGAGACCTGCACCCTTGCGCATCGGTCGGGCCGCTTTTTTTCTGTGAGCCGTGCGACCGCCAGCAGGAGGGGGGCGTCCTCTTTACGTGAGCCGCTCCTCCCACCATCGCGACCCGGATGCCTTCCTGGCAGCGCTCCGCCCGCACTACGACGACGCGCTCCGCTACAGCCGGGCGCTCTGCGCGACGTGGTCGCCCGACGAGGCTGAGGATGTGTTCCAGACGGCGCTCCTCCGCGCCCTCGAAAAGCACCACGCGCTCCGCGAGCCCAGCCAGTTCCGGTCGTGGTTCTTCCGCATTCTCACGCGGACGTTCTACTCGGCCGTCCGCTGGCACACCGTCCGCCAGGTACTCCCCCTCCCGACCGACGCCGAGGCGGGGTCGCTCGGCCTGTACGCCGAGGAGCCTGACCCCGGCGCTACAGCCGACACGCTCGCCGTGCTGGGGAGGCTCGGCGCAAAGGAGCGCGCGGCGCTTCTGCTCTACGAACTGGCGGGATTCTCCATCGATGAGGTGGCCAAGATCCAGGGGGATCGGAGCGCCTCGGCGGTCAAGTCGCGGCTCAGCCGCGCCCGCAGCCGCGCCCGCGACATCGCCGAGTCGATCGGCGCGGCCCCCGAAGGCCGGCCCCTCCACGTGATCGTCTAAGGCCATGCGCTCCGATCTCGAACCTCTCCGCTCCATCCCGCTGTCCGACTCGTTCGACCGGACCGCCGAGTGGCTCCGCACGACGCCTCCGCCTCGCCCTCGACGAGTCCCTGCCATCGCGGTCATGGTTGTCGCGGTCGTCGTTGCCGCATGGTCGTGGCCTGTGCAGACGACCGTCGCCGCAGGGTCCGTGATCGAAGTCCTCAGCGAAGACCCCATAGGGGAGGGCCACCCGACGCTCCGCACACTCGACCAACTCGTCCCGGACGGGCACCAGCACCTCGTCGAGTTCGACGACGCACCGGACCAGGAGGACGGCCGTGCCCGCGTGCTCCGCTACGCTGTCCTCGGCGCCAGCTCTGCGGACGTGACCCGCTGGCGCGATTCAGTCGCGACGATGCCAGGCGTCCAGGTCGCGCGCGTACTCATGATCGATGTGACGCAGCGACGGCCACTCGGCGTCGTCACAGCGCGCCGCATCCTCGGCGTGAGCCCGTCGCCTCACCTGACCGATGCCGAGCTCCAGGCCGAACTCGACCGTGTCTTCGCAGGCGCTCGGGCCATTCAGGTCCAGCGGACGCCGGAGGGGCAACGCCGTCTCCAGGTCGGAGACCATGTGTCTCTCGATGTCCAGCCCGGTGCCCGGGTCTCACCGTTGCCGACATCCCAGGAAAACAACACCGGCATCCTGATTCGCGGAGGAGCGCTGGAGGGAGCAGAAATCAACGGACTGCCGCTCGACAGCCTCCTCTCAAGCCCTGAGGCGACCGCACTCGACGTGTCCGTGGACAGCCTCCCTCCGGGCGCGGCTCGACTCCTCCGCGATCGCCTCAACGAGCACATCGATCGTTTCGACGAGCTGCCCGCTGGCGTCCGCGTCGACTCGGTCCGCCGCTGGCGTCTGAGTGACACTCTTCGCTTCCCTGTAGGCGTCCCCCTCGACTCGCTCGGCCTCGCGGACACCATACGCATCGACAGCGCGCGCACCATGATCCGCATCCTCACCATTCCCGACTCCCTATGATCCGCCTTCTCACGCTGGCCCTCGTGGTGTGCACAGCGAGCATCGTCCAGGCTCAACAAGGGACGGTGACGTACACCGTCACGACTCAACTCGACATCGAGCTTCCACCAGAGCTCGCGGACATGCAAGACCAGTTCCCCAGCGAGCAGGTCACCGAGCGCATCCTCCTCTTCGACGAGTCGGCGTCCTCGATGCGGGCCGTGCCGACCGACGACTCCGCACAACGCCAGCGGGGCTTCCAGAACGCCGACGAACAGGATGTTCAGGTCGTCTTCCGAGACTCAGGCGCGGACGGGGACGAGCAGACGCACGTCGACCTGGCGACGGGGGTGATCACGGAGAAGCGAAGCTTCCTCGGGCGAGCCTTCCGCGTCGTTGGGGAGCGGCCGGACGTGCCCTGGCGTCTCACGGGCGAGCGGAGCGAGTTCCTCGGCTATCCCTGCCAACAGGCCGTCGCACAGGTCGACTCGATGACGGTCGAGGCGTGGTTCACCACGGAGATCCCTGCACCCGTGGGTCCCGATGTCTACGGCGGGCTTCCGGGTGCGATCCTGGTCCTGGCGGCCGGCGACCGCACGTTCGAGGCAACCGGCGTGGACCTCAGCCCCCTCGCACCGGGAGCCATCGAGTTGCCGACGAGAGGAGATGAGGTCACGCGCGAGGAGTTCGCCGCGATCGTCGAGGAGCGGATCCGGGACCTCGAGACGACAGGGCTCTCGACCACGACCTCGCGGGACGGGACCCGGAGAACGACCCGCGTCTTCCGGACGAACCGCAACTAGGACGCTCTCCCACACGAGGGCACAGGTCAATTCCAGACGCTCTGCATCCCGGAGTGAATGGTGAGCTACGCCCACTCGATCCCTAAGACCATGTCGTCTCCGTTGCGTGCGGCCTTTCTGATTGTAGCAGCCTCCCTGATCGCCCTGCCCCTAGCGGCGCAGACGAGTGTTCGGGGGATCGTCACCGACTCCGCCGAGGTCGGTCTGCCCGGTGCGACCGTCGTGCTCCTCCAACGGGCGGATTCGTCCATCGTCAGTTTCGGGACATCGGGGTCGGATGGGAGGTTCGAGATCCCGCGCGCACCGCGCGGCGCCTTCTTGCTCCAGGTCACGTACGTCGGCTTCCTGCCGTCGACCACGCCGATCGAGATCGCCAGCGGGCCGATTGACGTCGGGCGCATCCAGCTGGCGGAAGACCTCGAAGGACTCGACCCCCTCGTCGTCACGGCCGATCGCGTCCCGCTCGTCATCCGGCGTGACACGCTCGACTTCGACGCCGACGCCTTCGGCACGCCCCAAGGCGCGAGCGTCGAGGACCTGCTGAGACGGATACCGGGCGTCCAGGTCGATCGCGACGGGTCGATCCAGGCCCAGGGCGAAGATGTCGAGCGCGTGCTCGTCGATGGCAAGGAGTTCTTCGGTGACGACCCGACGATCGCCACGCGCAACCTCCCAGCCGATGCCGTCGACCGCGTTCAGATCTATGACCAGGCCTCTGACATTGCCGAGTTCACGGGCATCGAGGATGGGAACGAGTCGAGGACGATCAACCTGGCTCTCAAAGAAGACCGACGCACGGGGGTATTCGGGTCTGTCCGCGGGGGGGCGGGGGGCTCGACGCCGGCGCCCGGATCTGGCCTCGCCGATGGCCTCCGCTTCGACGGGAGTGCGTCTGTCAATCGCTTCAACCCGTCGACGCAACTCTCCTTCATCGGCAACGCGAACAACGTGAACCGGCAAGACTTCGGGATCGAGGACTACATCCAGTTTATGGGTGGCCTCTCGGCACTCGCGTCTGGCGGTGGGTCGATCCAGTTGCAACCTAGCTCGCTTGGCTTCCCAATCGGTGACCAGGCCGACGGTGGGTTCGCGACGACGTTCTCCGGCGGGGTCAACCTGAACCGCGACTTCGGGTCGGCGACGACGCTGGAGAGCAGCTACTTCGGATCAGAGATTGGGACCGAGCGTGCTCGGGACGTGCGCCGTCAGCAGCTCTTAGGCGACGGGCTTGCATCGAGCACCACCGAGGACGCCCTCGCCACGTCGCAGGCTGGCGCCCACCGCCTCAACACGACCCTCGAACATGAGATCGAGAAGGGGCATGACCTCCGCCTGCGGACCAACCTCCGCACAATCGGCTCAGACGTCACGTCGCAGAATCTCCGCGAGACCATCGGCCCGTCAGGACTCCTCGACGCTGACCGCAGGACGAACTCAGAGACCGGAGCCCGAAGCATCGGGGGGAATACGTCGTTGACGTACCGACGCCGGCTCCCACAGGGCCGAAGCCTGGTGGCCCAAACGCAAGCCGGATTCGAGTCAGACAGTGAGGACCGCGACCTCGTGTCCACAGACCCGATCACCCAAGACCTCGACGAGGAGATCGACCAGGCACAGGAGCGAGACGACCGGACGACATCGGTCTCCGCCCAGGCGCTCCTCACCCAGCCCGTTGGCACGCGCCGTGCGCTCCAGGCCGATGTCCAGCACTCGGTTGCTTGGGACCGCCAAGACCGGGGCGTCGCCGACCGGGTCGGGAGCGACGTGATTCCCAACCCCGCGCTCAGCTCCGCCCTCGACCGGACGGTGCACGTCACGCGCGGCGGGCTCACGTACCGTGACAGTGGCCCACGCCACGTCGCAAGCCTGGGAGTCCACCTGGAGCAGACATGGCTCGATGGTCGCGTCCGCGACCTCGACGCCTTCGTCGACCGCCGCGCGCTTCGCCTGCTGCCGTCGGCCTCACTGACATACACGTTCCCCCGTGACCAGCGTCTGACGCTCCGATACCAGGCCCAGACGTCGCAGCCAACGCTCGGCCAGCTACAGCCCGTCGCCAACAACTCGAACCCGCTCAACGTCTACGTGGGGAACCCAGACCTCCGGGCTGAGACGCGCCACACCCTCTCAGCGCGCTTCTTCCACTTCGACACGTTCTCCCTCACGAATACCTCAGTCGCGGTGCGCGCGACCTACACGCCGACGGCGATCTCGACCGACCGCACGATCGACGACCGGTTCCGCCAGCGGCGTACGCCGATCAACTACGGATCCAGCTGGCGGGTCACGGGAAACGCTGCGTACGGCACGCCGATTCGGTCGGTCCGCACGAAGGTGACAGCCTCGGCCACAGCGGTGTACCAGCGGCAGACCGAGCGCGTCAACGGCGAGGACAACGCCTCCGACATCGTGCGAGCGACGCTCGACCTGGGCATCGAGAACCAGCGGAAGGTGTGGCTCGACGTGCGTGCAGGCGCGCGCGTTGCCTACAACCGCTCGACGTACTCCCTGAGCCCAGAGTTTGACCGGAGCTACGTGCGTCGCACGTTCTACGCGGAGGGCAGTGCCGAGCTCGGCAGTTCCTGGTTTCTCGGGACGGCCCTCGACCTCGAGTGGGTCCCCGAGGACGTCTTCGGTGCTAGCCGGCAACTCCCTCTGTGGAGCGCCGAAGTCTCGCGGTCGGTCGGTGCGCAGACGCGGCTCCAACTCGTCGCCAACGACCTGCTCGACCAAGGGCTTCGGGTGCGATACGCTGACGCCGGCGCCTTCATCCAAGAGGAGCGTGTGCAGACCCTCGGACGCCACGTTCTGCTCAAGCTGATCGTGGATCTCTCGGGAGTGCGGCGATAGCAGGCAGCACGCGCCTCGTCAGAGCCTCCCGTCCCATCAGCGCCACGACTCTGCCACGCCACCACGCCATCTCCCGAGACACCGGCGTCTCCCGAACGGCCGGCTGGACTGTCCCGCTGGCGGAAAGGGCACATCGGAGCGACGGTGTAACCCCCCAATGAGGCGTGGCGTCTTGGCCTTGTCCCAATCTCCATCCGCCATGCGCACGTCGATCGTCCTCGCCCTCCTGGTGGCTCTCGCTCTTCCAGCCTCCGCACAGCGCGGTGCCCGCTCCAACACAGACGGTCTGTTCCTCCAGATCGCCCTCGACGCCCAGGGCCTCCGCTACGACGGCGAGACGTTCGACGACGAAGACGAGGGCAGCGGCGCGTCCGTCCGCGTTGGGTATGGGATCTCGCCAGGGTTCACGCTCTACGGTGGCCTCGCCGGTTCGCGGATAGAGTCTGAGCGCGGCGGAGAGTATGACCTCGGTGCGGGCGAGCTCGGCGCCCGGTTCAACTTTAACGAGGGCCGTCGTCTCCGGCCGTACTTCGATGTCGCCCTCCGGGGCGTGGTCGCCCGTGACGACGACCTCGACTTCGAGTTAAGCGGCGGTGAGCTAGCGCTCGGAGGCGGCGTCGCCTACTTCCTCAGCCCGACCGTGGCGATCGATGCCAGCCTCAAGCTGGGCGGCGGCGAGTTCGAAGAGGTCCAGTTCGGCCGGCTGGCGGTCGACCTCGACGACGAGGATCTCCGGTTTGGTGAGGCCCGCGTGTCGGTCGGGCTCACGACGTACCCGTTCCGGGAACGGAATCGACGTCACCGCTGGCGGTAGACCTCGGTATGCCCTGCCGGCGAAGCCTACCGCCAGCGAGAGATGAGAAGACACGGACTGGCGTGAGATCTGGGTGGGCGATACTGTCCTGGTGAGAGAGTCTCTCGCCCTGTCTGCCGGGTGGCACGGCAGCGTGCGGCTCACCGTACGAGGCCGGAGTCGGGTCTACCGCGTGATCGTCAGCATCCGGCTCACAACCTTGGTGCCCGCGCTCAGCCGGACGGCGTAGACGCCAGGCGCGAGGTTCCTGGAGTCGAACGGCACCGTGTGCTCGCCTGCGACCTGCCCGCTGGAGACCACGAGGCGTACCTCGCGTCCCAGCGCGTCCACTACGGAGAGGCGTACGGCGGTCGCTTCGACGAGGGCATACTGCAGTGAGACCACACCCGAGGCTGGATTCGGTGCAGGCGCTGACAACGAGATGCCCTCTGGTGCCAGAGGGCCGTCTTCTGCATCCACGATGCCGGAGACGGTTACCACCACACCCGTCGCCGTCACCGACACGTCGAGGCCGTCTGGAGCCTCAATCTCCACGAATGCACCGTCCACGGACGGCGCCGTCATCACCGCATAGGATTGGCCTACCATCGGCGTCTCGTCTGGTAGAGCTGATACTCGCAAGGTGCCTCCGAGCGTCATCGCCTCGGTCACCATCACCGCGTCAGCCCCGTCGGCCCCGATCTCGAGGGCGACCACGCCAGAGGGTCCCAGGGTCAGCGGTGACGAGAGCGTGAGGATGCCCAGTTTCTCGTTGCCGCCCGGCGAGAGCGTCCCGCCGTTGGTGACTGGCCCTGAGAGAATGCCTGCACCGTCGAGCACACCATTCGGTCCGACCTCGAAAGCGGAGGCTTCGATACGCCCGCCTGGAGCCACGACCAGACCGTCCAAGGCGAGACCCGGCACGCGGCGCGCCTGAGCCGAGCCCGTCCGCGAGGCGCTCGTGCAGTCGTCGAAGCCGATCCGTACCGTCGCGTCGGTCACGAGGCGCCCCTGCGCCCCGGGGATTCCAAGCCCGCCCACGCACAGGCTCGCGCCCTCGACCACCTCCAGCACCGCAGCTCCCTCAATGCCGACGAGGAGGTCACCTGCGATGTCCCACTCGCTGCCCGTGCCCGCCAGTCGCACCGAGGCCACGCTGCCTCGGCGGCTGCCGAGTACCGCCGGGCCAGTCGAGAGCCCCGAGCCGCCCACGATCTCCATCTCGCCGATGCCTCCGAGGCCGACCACGAGCGAGTCCGTCGTGAGCGCGGTGGCGCCGCCGCGGAGGTTGAACGTGCCCTTTGCGGTGCCGAGCTGCCCGAGGGTGAGCGGGCCGGTGTGAGAGAGAAAGCCCTCGGTGACGATCACCTGCCCGATGCCCGCAAACCCGATGGTGCTGGGCGAGGCCGAGGGCACCTGCAGCGTCGCTCCAGACTCCACGAGGAGCGTGCCGTTGGCAGGTTCCTGAAAGCCCACGTCGAAGCCGACGCCAGCAGTGGTCGTGCCGTCCTGGATCACGAGAGTGGACGAGGCCTCGTTGGTATTCGCCGCGCCGTCGCCGACGACGAGCGGGCCGTCGATCTGGAACTCGACATCGGAGAAGAGGCGGCCTCTGGCGGAGCCCGTGCGGCCGATGGTGACGGCGCCAGAGGCCTCGACGTGTCCACCTTGCAGAAAAAGAAGCCCGTTGCCCTGGTCGCCGACGACGAGGGCATCAAGGGCGTCGTCCGGTGGACTCAGGCTGAGCGTGTTGCCGTCGAGGTCAAGGGTGACCGTGGGCGTGGTCTCCTCGGGCGCGACGGCAACGGTGAGGCTAGGCAAGGTCTGATCACCGCGAAGGGTGACGGTGTAGTCTGCGCCAGAGGCCGCGAGGCGGGTAAGGGTGCTGGCGTCGGGGACGCGAGCGGGGGCCCAGCGGTCGGGGTCGTCGAAGAAGCCGTCGGTGGCCTCAGCCCAGGACGCCGAGGCGGGGAGGGTGATGACGTACGTCGTCTCGTCCGGCTCCGGCGTGAACGACTCGATGCATTGGGCCGTGAGGACGCGCCCATCGGCAGACAGGACCCCGAAAAATGAACCGTACCTGGGGGGCGAGGGATTGACCGGGCATTCCGGGATCTGGAGGCCGTACTCCTCCGCCAGAACCTGACGGATGGGGGCTCCCCCGACGCCCTCGCGCCAGAACCAGTCGGCTCGAGAGGGAAGGCCGTGCACCGCCTCATCGGTCCAGAAGGTTCCGTACAGTGTCGTGCCGTCGTGGGACACATTGTCGGGAGGGAAGACCGAACTATTTGCTACCCCGCTAACGCCAGGGGGCCGAGTTCTGCCGAGCCTCAGCGAATCCAGCGTGATCGTTTCATTCTCGCGGACCAGCAACCCCGGCGTGCCAGGAGGGCGCGAGTTGACGATCAGCGTCGTGCCGTCGCCGGAGACGCCCGCGAGGCGAGATGAGAACGCGTCGCCTACGGTGAGACGTCCATCGGTGTCCCACACCAGAGAGGTCCAGGTGGCGGTGCCTCCAGAAGAGGTGTACCGTGCGCCGAACACGCGCCCCTGATCGTCCACGTCGAGGATCTCGGTGGTGCTGCGGTCGAGGAAATAGCCCTCCAGCTCGGTGACGGTGCCATCCTCCCAGCGCCACGCGAAGTCGTTCTCGAACTCAAGATGCACGCCTGCGAGCACGGACCCGTCACGGGAAGCAGCCATCATCTCGGTCCTCCATGTCTGAGGGAGCCCTTCGACAAACGTCATCGCGCCGCCGACCCCGTCCCAGCGCACGATGCCGCCGAAGATCTGCCCCGGGACTTTCGCATTCCCGTAGATCAGGTCGGCGTTCTCCGACACGTACGTCACCCACGCACCGGGTGCGATGATTCTCGATGACGGGATGTATGCGCTGGGTAGGCTCAGGCGGTACACCTGTCCGTCCACCCACACGGCAGGGTAGTGCTGGTAGTAGCGGCACGGATTGGGTGTGCACCCGTCGTCAGCCTCGTACACGGTCTCGACGCCGCCGATTGCGGAGCCGTCGGGCGCGATGACGGTCGCTTGGAATGGCGCAGCGATGGTCTCGACCGTCGCCGTCTGGGCCGTGGTCGCGAGAGGAAGGAACAGGAGGCCGAGCAGCAGGGCGCGCATGGGGTCGATGGGGGTGCACCCTTCTCTCGCAAGAACCCACCGCCGAGGATCACCGCCTCGGATCCTCGCCTCGGATCCTCGCCTCGGGGCCGGAACGCGCTCGGTGCTCTACTTTCAAGGACATACACCCGGTCGATGGCTCCCGACACGCCCACCACGCGCCTCATCGCCGCCGCCCGTGAGGGCGACCGCGACGCACTCGACGTCCTGCTGCCGCGCGTCTACGACGAGCTGCGGCAGATCGCCCATGCTCGGCTCCGCCGGCGGCGCCTCGGCGAGACGCTCAACACGACGGCCGTCGTCCACGAGGCGTACCTCAAGCTGACCGCCAGCGAGACGCCGCCGTTCAAGGACCGCGCGCACTTCTTCGCCCTCGCCGCGCGTGCGATGCGGTTCGTGCTCGTCGGCTACGCCCGCGACCGGACGGCCCAGAAGCGCGGCGGCGCGGCCCACGACCTCCCGTTGGATGAGGCCCTGGCCGTCGCCGCCGACGGCGAGGCCGACGCCCACGACCTGCTGGCCCTCGACGCGGCCCTCGACCGCCTCGGGGTGCGGAGCGCGCGGCTGGCCGAGACCGTCGAGCTTCGCTTCTTCGGCGGCCTCACGCACGACGAGATCGCCGAGGCGACTGGCCGCTCGGCGCCGACCGTCAAACGCGACTGGCGCCGCGCGCGCGCCTACCTCTACCAGCTCATGTCCGACCCCGAGGCGTCTGCCCCCGAGGCGGACGGTGATCCGCCACCGTCCGATTCTGCGAGTGATGGGTGACCGCCCTCCCGACATGCCCCTCCTCCCGCCTGACCGTTGGACCGAGGCCGACACCCTCTTCAGCGCGGCGCTCCAGCGCCCGCCCGACGAGCGGACCGCCTGGCTGCGCGCCACCTGCGGCGACGATCCCACCCTATACCACGCCGTCGCCGCTCTACTCGACGCCGACGTCGAGGCAGAGGCCGCACTAGGCGAGAGCGCTACGGTCTTCGCCGCGGGCCTCCTCGATGCTGTCGAGCACGACGCTGAGGCGGGCTTGGCTGCCGGCACGCGCGTGGGTGCCTACGAGGTGGTCGGTGAACTGGGGCGGGGCGGGATGGGCGCCGTCTACCGCGCCGCGCGGGCGGACGGGACGTTCGAGAAGGAGGTGGCCCTGAAGCTGGTTAAGCGGGGCATGGACACCGACGAGGTGCTCCGCCGCTTCCACTCCGAGCGTCAGATCCTCGCCGTCCTCGACCACCCCAACGTGGTCCGCCTCCTCGACGCCGGCGCCCACGACGACGGCCGCCCGTTCCTGGCGATGGAACTGGCCGAGGGCGAGCCCATTACCGCCTATGCCGACGCCCGCCGCCTCGGGGTGGAGGCGCGGCTGGACCTGCTCGCGCAGGCTGTCGAGGCGGTCGCGTACGCCCACCGCCGGCTGGTCGTCCACCGCGACCTCAAGCCGTCGAATATCCTTGTGACACCCGAGGGCCGCGTCAAGCTGCTTGACTTCGGGATCGCGCGGCTGCTTGACCCCGAGTCGGGCGCGCTCACGCGGCCCGAGATGCGCATCCTTACGCCCGAGTACGCAGCGCCGGAGCAGATCCGAGGCGAGACCCTAACGACAGCGGCCGACGTGTACGCCCTTGGGGTGGTCCTCTATGAACTGCTCGCCGGCACTCGGCCCGACGGCCCCGACCCGGCCCGCTTGAGCACCGTCGTCACCGAGGCGGGCGCCTCGGCGCGCGGAACGACAGCGGACCGCCTCGCTCGTGTGCTCCGCGGCGATCTCGACACGCTCGCCCTCGCCGCCCTCCGCGCCGACCCCGAGCGCCGCTACGCCTCCGCTGATGCGCTCCTCGACGATCTCGGCCGCTACCGCCAGCGGCTCCCGCTCCGCGCCCGGCCCGAATCGGCGACGTACCGGATCGGACGGTTCGTAGCGCGGCACCGCCTCGGGGTAGGGGTGGGCGTGGTAGTCCTGGCGCTTCTTCTCGGGGGGAGCGCGTTCACCTCGACTCGCGTAGCTGCCGAGCGCGACGCGGCCCGCGCCGAGCGCGACCGCGCCGAGGCGACGGCCGCCTTTGTGACCGGTCTGTTCGATGCGGCCGATCCGTTCGTGGCGCCCACCGAGCGGCCGGACACCCTCCGCGCCCGCGACCTCCTCCTGCGCGGCGCCGGCCGCGCCCACTCCGTCCTCGCCGACCAGCCCGCGACCCGCGCTGACGTGCTGACGACGGTCGGCGAGGCGCTCATCGCTCTCGGCCTCTACACCGAGGCAGACTCAGTCCTAGACCGCGCTGTTGCGGCCGCCCGCGAGGTCGGCGCTTCAGGGTCTGTCGCGTATGCGCTGACGGCTCAGGGCCGCGCCCGGTCGTGGGGCGATGCGCCCGCTGAGGCGGTCTCCTCCCTCCGCGAGGCCCTCGCCGAGGCCGATGCCCCCGAGGCGGCAGCCTCCGCCCGTTTCCACCTCGGGGGTGCCCTACGACGCGCGGGCGAGCTGGACGAGGCGGCGACGGTGCTCGCCGCCGCACGGGCCGACGACCGCGAGCCGCTCGACGCTGCCTCTGTGCTGATCGAGCTGGGCCGCGTGGAGCAGGACCGCGGCCGGCCGGCTGACGCCGAGCCCCTGTTTCGCGAGGCACTGACCCTCCAGCAGGCCGCGCTCCCGGCCGACCACCCGACCCTCGCCGAGGCCCACGAGATGATCGGGGCTGCGCAGCAGCAGCAGGGCCGCCTCGCCGAGGCCGAGCCGTCGTTCCAGGAGGCGTATCGGGTCCGGCGGGCTGCCCTGGGTGACGACCATGCCCAGACCCAGAGCGCGCGCTACAACCTCGCCGCGCTCCATCGCGACATGGGGCGCTTCGACGATGCCGTGCGGACGTTCCGTGCCCTTACCGTGTGGGACCGCGAGCACCTCGGGCCCGACCACCCATACGTCGGCTACAACTTGCTCCAGTTGGGCATCACGCACGGCCGCGCCGAGCAGCCCGACTCGGCCATTGCCGCCTACCGCGACGCCATCGACGTGCTCCAGCGGACGCTCCCTGAGAGCCACCCCGCCGTCTCCGAGGCGATGGGCGGGATCGGCTACGAGATGACGCGGTCGGGCCGGGCGCGCGAGGGCGAGCCGATGCTCCGCCGTGTCCTCTTGGTTCGCCGTGAGGCCCTCGGGGCCGACTCGTGGCGGACGGGGGTCTCGGAGAGCACGCTGGGCGAGTGCCTGCTGCGGCAGGGCCGTCTCGCCGAGGCCGAGCGCCACCTCGTGGCTGGCTACGAGACCATCCGCGCCGCTTCAGGGCCAGAGGACGCCGCGCTCCGCCGCCTCGTGGAGCTGTACGAGACGACCGGGCGCGACGCCGAGGCTGCGCCCTACCGTGAGCGTCTCGCAGAGGCAGAGGACTCCTGAGACCCATCGGGGACCTCGCAGGGCACGCCATACGCAGCCACGGCACGGGTGCGTTGAGAGCGCCGCGTATCTCTGCGCGGCCTTCCACGTAGGAGGCTCCGCTGCTCGCTGCCATGCCCGAGACTGACACCCCTGCCTCGACCAAGACGCCGCCCCGCTGGCGCCGCCTGCTGGCGTGGGTGTGGGCCAAGGAAAAGGCACTTGCGGTCTGGGTATGGACGAAGATCCGATCCGCAGCCCAGCGCGTCTGGACGGAGGTACGAAACCAGGACAACACACGCCCCAAGCGTGCCCTGTGGGCTGTCGGGGGAGTGGCCGGTGCTGGGGCTCTGGCAACGTTCACAGGCACTGTCGCACTGATCGGCTACGCGATTCTGCTGTGGCCCTTCACGCCCAGCGTCTCCACGCTGCGCGACGCCCGCGAGATCTACCCCTCTACCGTCGTCTCGGCCGATGGCGTCGAGCTAACGCGCTACGCCCGCCGGAACCGTGAGTGGCGGACCCTCGACGAGATCTCACCACACGTTGTCGAAGCCCTCGTCGCGACCGAGGACCGGCGCTTCCATACCCACCGCGGCGTCGACCTGATCGGATGGGCGGCCGTTGGCAAAGACGTCGTGACCGGAAATGGACTGCGGGGCGCCTCCACGATCACGCAGCAACTGGCCCGCAACCTCTTCCCCGACCGGATCGGGAACGCCGCCAGCATCACGCGCAAGCTGCGCGAGGCCATCACGGCGCTCAAGATCGAAGGCGTCTACACCAAGGACGAGATCCTGGAGCTGTACCTCAACACGGTCCCCTTCCTGTACAACGCCCACGGGATCGAGATGGCGGCGCGGACCTACTTCTCGACCGACGCGGGCTCGCTCGATCGCCTCCAGGCCGCCACGCTCGTCGGCATGCTCAAGGGGACCTACTCCTACAACCCGTACCGTCGGCCCGAGCGTGCGCTGGCCCGCCGCAACGTAGTTCTGGGGCAGATGGTGAAGTACAGCGCCCTCGATCCCGACGAGGCAGCCCAGCTGGCGGACCAGCCACTCGGCCTGCAGTTCGAGCGCCAGCCGATGATGCGGAGCCGGGCGCCGCACTTCACCGAGCACGTCCGTGTGATGCTGGAGGCGTGGGCCGATGACGAGGGCTACAGCCTCTACGGCGACGGGCTGACGATCCACACCACGCTCGACTGGCGCATGCAGCAGCGCGCCCAGGAGTCGGCCCGCCGGTTCGGAGACGCCCTCCAGTCCGTGGCCGATGTCGAGTGGGGTCGCGCCTCGGCCTCGCGCCTCGGCACCACGACGGCGCCCTACGTGACCGCCAGCCGGACCACCGAGCCGTTCGAGCGCTTCTGGTCGCTCCGCAGCGACGCGGCCAATGCCTTCGTACGTGACACGCGCGCCTACCGCCGCGCCCTGGAGCGTGGGCAGGACCCCGACGTGGCCCTGGATTCCCTGCTGGCGGTGCCGGCCTTCCGCGACTCGGTCCGGCAGGTGAAGATGCGCGTCGAGGTGGCCCTTACGGCGGTGGATCCGGAGACCGGGCAGGTCAAGGCATGGGTAGGCAGCCGCGACTACCAGCGCTCCGCCTACGACCACGTCGCTCGCATGCGCCGTCAGCCGGGGTCGACGTTCAAGCCGTTCCTCTATGCACGCGCGCTGGAGGAAGGCTGGCGCCCCGACGACACCCTCCCGGACGACTCGGTGTCGATCGAGATGTCCGATGGCGTCGTCTGGCAGCCGACCAATGCGGGCGGAATCTCCGGCCGGGAGATCACGCTCCGCGAAGCCCTGGCGACCTCCAAGAACACGGTGTCGGCTCAACTGGTCGACGATGTCGGCCCGCGCGACCTCGCCCGAACGGCCCGCCGCCTCGGCGTGGAGAGCCGGCTGGACGCCGTGCCTGCGCTGGCATTGGGCACCAGCGAAGTGTCGCTGCTCGAAATGGCCTCGGCGTATGCCTCCATCGCCGCTGGCGGCGTCCGGCGGCCACCGGTGGTCGTGACGTACATCACGGACCGCGACGGCAACGAGGTGGCTCGCTTCGAAGAGCAGGAGCGTCGCGCGCTGGACCCGGAGGTCTCCGTCCAACTCCTCGACATGATGCGAGGTGTGGTCGATGGAGGCACGGGTCGCCAGATCCGCTCGGCCTTCAACGGCAGCGGTGACCTCGCGGGCAAGACGGGCACCACGCAAGACGGCGCCGACGGCTGGTTCCTGCTGATGCGTCCGGACCTCGTAACCGGTGCCTGGGTCGGCTTCGACGATCCCCGTGTCACCTTCCGGTCCTCGTACTGGGGCCAAGGAGGTCACAACGCCCTCCGCGTGGTCGGCGATCTCAACCGGACGCTTCAGCGCGACGGCCTCGTGAGCACCCGGCTGGCGTTCCCGTCCCCGCCGGAAGAGATCCGCGGCCCGAGCCTGTGGGGCCGGTTTACGACGTGGGTCGGCGGCGTCACCGACGATCTCTTCGAGCGCGAGCCCGATGTGCCCGACGACTACGGCCCGCGTACCCCTGGTCGACGCTGGGATCCAGAGGCCCCGCCTGCCCCGGAGCGCCCCGGCGTGCTCGAACGTCTGGCAGGCGAGGTACTGACGGCCAACGCCCGGTGGCTGGAGAAGGCGATCTACGACCTCGCCGAGATCGACGACCCTCGCGTGCGGGAGGCTGCGCGCGAGATCCTCGAAGAGGCGGTCACGGACCTGCGCCGCGACGGCCGCCAGGACGGCTGGGCCGAGCGAGTTCGCGACGCTCGCGACCGCGCCATCGCCGAGGCGGCCCGCCAGATCGAGCGAGAAGAGGCCGCCGTCGCCCGAGAGATCGAGGAGGCGCTCCGTGATGAAGCCGAGCGCAGGGGTCTCTTCGACGATGAGGTCGGCGCCAGCAGGGAAGAGGTGACACCCATCGAGGAGGTGCCCGTCGAGCCCGAGGAGCCGGCGTCTCCGCCACGCCGGGACGGCGCCCCCGCTGGCGCTGGCCGGATCGAGTGGTAGGGCGTTACTGCCGCAGGGTCCGCAGCGGCTCTACGGTCCCCACCACCATTGACATGAAAGCAGTATGTGTGGTCGCACTGGCGGCCCTGGTCGTCGGCTGCGTCGGCCTCGAGGATCTGTATCGGGACGCCGAGCGGTACGACCCCCGCTACGATCGCCGCTATGAGGACCGCAGCGACCGCCGCTCCGATCGGGACATCCGCCGCGGCGTGGACCGCTACGTCCGGGACGTGGACCGCGCCGTCCGCCTCGACCGGCGTCAGGAGCGCCGCATCCGCAACCTCCTGGTCGACCGCGCGGACCGCTTCGTCTACCGAGGTGGTCGCTTCTACGACGACCCGTTCCCTCGGTCCCGCCGTGCCTCGCGCGACGTGTTGCGCTTCTGGCGCGACGCCGACCGCGCCATCGAGCGCCAGCTGAACCGGCGCCAGCGGGAGCGGTACCGACGGTTCACGCGCCGCTTCGACGACCGGCGCTACCGAGATCGTCGCGACGACCGCCGCTACCGCGATGGAGACGACGATGACGATGGTCGCTACCGCCGCGGCGACGGAGATGACGACGACGATTGACGCCCGCTGGCGATGGCCCTGAACTGACAAAACGAGTGCGGGGGCGCCTCAGAAGGCGCCCCCGCGAGTCGTATCAGAGCCCGTGTGTCAGCCGATCAGCAGTTGGTACCCGGCCACCAGGAGTGCGATCACGAGGATGTTGGCGATCGAGATCGGGAGGAGGTACTTCCAGCCCAGGTTCATCAGCTGGTTGTACTTGAAGCGCGGTAGCGTCCAGCGAATCCAGATGAAGCAGAACGCGAAGAAGGCCACCTTCGAGACAAAGAAACCGATCTGGAGCAGCGTCAGCAGGATCGGCGGCAGCGCATCGGCATAGAGCGCCTCCCACGGGAGCAGGTAGCCACCGGCGAACAGCGTCGCGATGAGCAGCGACGCCACCCACAGGTTGACGTACTCCGCCAGGAAGAACATCCCGAACTTCATGCCCGAGTACTCCGTGTGGTAGCCGCCCACGAGCTCCTGCTCGGCCTCGGGCAAGTCGAACGGTGCCCGGTTGGTCTCCGCGAGCGCACAGATGCTGAAGATGATGAAGCCGACCGGGTTGCGGAAGATGTTCCAGGCGAAGATGCCCGCGACCGGATGGTTCTGGTCCTCGACGATCACGAACAGGTCCAGGCTGCCCGAGTAGAGCACCACCGACAGTGCCGCGGCCCCCATCGCCAGCTCGTACGAGATCATCTGGGCGCTCGACCGAAGCCCACCCAGCAGCGCGTACTTGGAGTTCGAACTCCACCCGGCCAGCGTGATCCCGTAGACCGAGATGGACGTGAGCGCCAGCACCACGAGCAGGCCGACCCCGATCGGCGCCACTGCGAGGGCCTCGCCCGCTGGCGTCCGCGCCCAAGGAATCAAGGCGCCCGTCGTCATGGCGATCACTACCATCAGGACCGGCGCCAGGCTGTGGATGAACTCGTTGCCCTGGTGGGGAACGATGTTCTCCTTGAACATCAGCTTGAACACGTCCGCGAAGGACTGGAGCAAGCCGGCTGGCCCCACCCGGTTCGGGCCATTCCGCTCTTGGATAAACGCAGACACCTTGCGCTCGGCGTAGACCAGCAGCGACGCCGTCACCAAGAAGACGTTGAGCAAGAGGAAGATGACGATCGGTAGATCGAGCACTTCCCAGACGGCGATAACAGCTTCCATTCAGTGCGCCCGTGCAGGGCTCAAGGTGCGAAGTAGATACGACCGAGGCAGAGACGGTACCGAGGACTCCGCAACAAGCCCCGCGCAGCCACCAGACGGTCCCGCTGGCGAGCGTTGACCGCCAGCGGGGAGGAATCTAGGCAGAGAGCTGGGGCGCGTCCGCGAGCTCGAGAGGGACGCCGAGCATGCCCATCGCGCCGTGGGTGGCGCCCTGGAACCCAGGCCTCTGTGCCACCTCCGCCATGATCGTCGCGGGCGACTTGTACGAGAGCTCGATGCCGACTTGCTTGGCCACCTGGGGGATCGTGGCCCAGCCGGGCAGGCAATCGACCATGTTGTCCTCGTCGTGCCAGCGGTCGAACGGTGTCCCGACGCGCGACCGGCGGCCGACGCCCGTCCCGAGCGCCATCAGCAGCGAGCGGTTCATCGCGCGGACCATCTTGGCCGGGCGCAGCAGCTGGGCGCGGCCATCCTCGTTCACGAACGTGCCGAGTGTCTCGACGGACATCGTGAGCGGAAGCGTAATCGTCGCTGGCGTCGTGTTCGTCGTGTGCGTGGTGTGGAGGATGA